>NZ_JBHSUM010000070.1:0-21176 GCF_042660605.1 Nitratireductor sp. GCM10026969 | reverse complement strand
GGCCGGCGGGATGCTCATGCAGTTCCTGCCCTCGGCGCCCGAGCGCAGCCGCATGGCGGACCTGCCGGGCGGCGACGGCGACGAGGACGATGTCGGCGGCGGCCACCCCGAAGACAACGCCTGGCAGGAGGCGCTGGCGTTGTTCGGCACCGTGGAGGCGGACGAGCTGCTCGACCCGTCGGTCGGTGTCGAGCGGCTGCTGTATCGCCTGTTCCATGAACAGGGGGTGCGGGTCTACCAGGGCGTGGACGTTATCGACGACTGCTCCTGCTCGCGCGAGAAGATCAAATCCATTCTCGACGGCTTCACGGCCGAGGAGATCGCCGAGAGCACCGAAGACGGCGTGATCCGCGTCAATTGCGAGTTCTGCGCCAAGGAATATCTCTTCGATCCGCAGGAATTCGATAGCTGAGCGGGGCGCGAACACCCGGTGAACGCATTTGTCCCCGCGCGACCAGTGACGGCGGGCCGATCGCTCCCCTCAGCCCGCCTTCTTCCGCGCCTCCTCTTCACCCGCTTCCGCCCATGTGAGCATCTTGTAGTCGAAGCCGAAGGCGAGTGTCGGCTTGACGATCTGGAAATAGGGCGACAGATCGAAATCGCGCGGCGTGTACAGCGAATGGTGGCGGATTTCGAGGATTTCCCGGCGCGAATAGGTGGATTCGGCCGCCGCCTCGCCAGGCGCGCGCCTTACCCGCGGCAGGATCGGATAGGCGACGGACTGGAACGCCTGGGCAATCAGCGAGGAGCAGATGGCGCGGGTGGGATCGCCGGAGCCGAGCGCGATCATGCGCCGGCGCCAGCGCACCGGCACCGGCGGCGTAGGCAGGAAATAGCGCATCAGGTCGATGATGTTGCGCATGTCGTATTTCAGCCCCAGCCGCTCCACCATAAAGACAATGATGGCCTCGCGGTCGTCGGGCGTGAGCCCGCTCGGCCGGCAGATGCGGGTGTTGTAGGTGCGGTATTTCGACAGCGGCACCGCCACGCAGCCCTCGCCGAGATTGACCTCGATCAGGCGCGGGCGCTCCGTGCCGTCTTCGGGCGGCGGCAGGACGTCGCCGACGAAGAGAGCCGCATGGCTCCAGGTGGATTGGGTGAGATACTTGACCGCCGCAGAAAGCCGTTGGTTGCCCTCGACGAGCAGGACATCGCCGGGTTGCAACGTGCGGTGCAGGGTTTCCGGATCCGAGGGTGTGTAGGGCTGATAGCCCGACGATTCGACCTCGAGGCGCCTCGCCAGGAAGTGCCCCAGCCGGTCAAGCAGACGATCGACGGAGGCGCTCATGCCGTCGCCCCGCACAACGCTCGACCGCTTCGGCTTTCAGTCCGACCGGGCGGGACGTCCCTCGCGCTTGTCACGTTCAGCAACGACTCGTCCCGCCGATCGCCCGGCCTTAGTCGTCCTCGTCGGCGGAGCCGGCGTTGAGCTGGCCGTACTTGTTCTCGCCGATCGTGTTGAGAAGCTCGAGCTGGGTTTCGAGAAAGTCGATATGGCCCTCCTCATCTGCCAGAAGCTCCTCGAAGAGCTTCATGGTGACGTAGTCGCCGAGATTGTTACAGATCTCGCGCGATTCCTTGTAGGAAGTGCGGGCGTCATACTCGCCGGCCAGGTCGGCCTCCAGGACCTCGCGCACATTCTGGCCGATGCGCAGCGGCGCCACCGTCTGCAGGTTCGGATGACCTTCGAGGAAGATGATGCGCTCCACCAGCTTGTCTGCGTGATGCATTTCCTCGATGGATTCGGCGCGCTCCTTATGAGCGAGCTTCGTATACCCCCAGTCCTCGAGCAGACGATAATGCAGCCAATATTGGTTGACGGCGCCGAGCTCGAGAAAAAGAGCCTCGTTAAGCCGCTCGATAACCTTTTTGTCGCCTTTCACTGAATTTGCTCCCGAATTTCTCGCGCAAGGCGCGCACACGATCCAAATATGTCACGATTTCCGCATCACCACTATCTGCGTTGCGGTGATAATTTTCCGTAACCCGGATGATCGTTTCCACCACATTTGGAAAGCAGCCGCAACAGCGGCCGCGCTGGGCCATGGCGTGATACACCTTTGCGGGCACGATGAGCTGCCACGGATCCTCATCGAGCATCGCGACGATGGTCGCCTCGATTTCCTTCTCGGTGATGAGATTGCAGTGACAGACGAGCATGGTTCACGCAAAGACGATCGGGTGCAAGACCGAAGCCTGCTCTCCTTCGAGCGAACCTTGACAACCCCTGGGAAAAGCCCGCCTGAGAGCGTCTTCGGAAAAGTGGCATGCGCTTTTCCAAATGCCGTCCGGCATGGCGTTCTCCGATCGAACGGGTTCAAGGCCCAGACATCAAAGGAACGCTTCCTTCGGTGGGCGCATAAAAACGCCTTCGGACGGTTGCTGTCAATAAAAACCTGACGGATCTATTCATAATGCCGCAGCGGCCCCGGACGGCGAAAACCGGCGCTCTCACGGGGAAGTGAGTGGGCGCGAGCCGCCGTCATTTGCCTTTCCGCCCCGCCCAATGCTCACATGCGGAAAACGCGAAGAAAGGACGAGCCATTGCTGAAGCGGATCGTGGCAGCCACCCTTGTCTTGCTGTGGGCGTGCACCGCGCGCGCCGGGACCGTCGACCCCGCCGACTGGCAGGCCGTGCTGGCGGATGCCCGCGGCGAGACCGTCTACCTCAACGCCTGGGGCGGGGCGGAGAACGTCAACGCCTATATCGAATGGGCCTCGCGGGAGCTGAAGCGGCGTTTCGATGTCACGCTGGTGCATGTGAAGCTCGAGGACACGGCCAACGCGGTCGCCACCGTGGTGGCCGAAAAGGCGGCCGGGCGCGATACGGGCGGCAGGGTGGATCTCGTCTGGATCAACGGCGAGAATTTCGCCGCCATGAAGGCGCGCGGCCTTCTCTTCTCGCCGGGCTGGGCCGGGATGCTGCCCAACTGGCGCTACGTGGATCACGAGAACAAGCCGACCATCACGACCGATTTCACCGTTCCCGTCGAGGGGATGGCAAGCCCCTGGGGCATGGCGAAGCTGGTGTTCTTCTATGATTCCGCGCGTACGGAGGAAGAAGCGCTGCCTGAGAACGCCGACGAGCTGCTCGCCTGGGCCGAAGCCAATCCGGGGCGCTTCTCCTATCCGCAGCCGCCGGATTTCATCGGCTCGTCCTTCCTGAAGCAAGTCCTTATCGAGAAGGTGGAGGACCCTTCCGTGCTTCAGCAGCCGGTCGACGAAGCGACCTTCCAGGAGATTGTGGCACCGCTGTTTGCTTATCTCGATGCGCTCCACCCGGTGGCGTGGCGGGGCGGGCGCGCCTTTCCGCAGAACTACCCGGCCATGAAGCAGCTTCTGGCCGACGGCGCGCTCGACATCATCTTCGCCTTCAACCCCGCCGAAGCCAGTAGCGCCATCGCCGACGGCGCGTTGCCGGACACGGTGCGTTCCTTCACCTTTCCCGGCGGTACGCTCGCCAACACGCACTTCCTCGCCATTCCCTACAACGCTTCGGCGAAAGCCGGCGCGCTGGTGACGGCGAATTTCCTTCTTTCGCCGGAAGCCCAGGCCAGAAAGCAGGATCCGGCGGTCTGGGGCGACCCGACGGTCCTGTCGATGGACAAACTCGGGCAGGAAGACCGCGCCCGGTTCGAGGCGCTCGACCTCGGCCTGGCCACGCTGGCTCCCGAGGCGCTGGGACCCGCCTTGAACGAGCCGCATCCAAGCTGGATGGAACGCATCGAGGAGAAATGGAAGCGGCGCTATCTTGCGGGAAATTGAATTCCGATGGTACGAGCCCGCCATCCTTCACTCTGCGAGGTTGGGACGGCAGGTCGCCCATCGGGTGTTGAACGAACGCGTGGTCTCCAAGATTTTGGCGCAGAGGACCGGTTCAATTCTCCTCCCTTCAGGTGCCATCCACCGCCGTCTGCACCATCGCTCCGGGAAATCCGGGAGCGCGGGCGGCCCTCCTTTTCAGGTCCCGGATCCGTTTTCCGTTATCGCAATCTGCAGGAAGCTTGGTCGGTTTCCCCGCATTTCGCCGCCCGACAGTCGGATAGGGATCACAACGGGAAATGCCCGCGGTGGGAAATATCGGTTTGACTCTGCAACTTCTGTGTTTCACTTTTAAGAACAGAAACCTGCCGTGAGAGCAAGGAGGGGAGCAGTGGCTGCACCCGGGAGCCGAGATCACGAGGAGTCGTTCGTGCCGATATGGCACGGAGCGCCCTTGAGCGCGGCCCGGCGCATGGCGACTCTTTCTCTTGTCCTTTCCGGTCTTCATCGATCCGTTGACAATTCCCCCCGCCGCAGCGCCGGACGGGAGAGAACGCGCATGGTGGTGCGCACGCCGGGCTTCGCCACGGTGCCCGGCTGGTTGCCGGCAAGCTGAGCCGACAAGAACACCGAAACAGGGCGGCGCGCTCGCGCTGGCCCGCTATTGGCAACTCCAGCAGTCCAACAGAGGAGAACACTATGTCGTCATTCAGAATCCACCTCCTGGCGGGTGTCGCGGCTACGGCGGCGCTCGCCGCGGGCATCGGCACGGCCGGCGCGGCCTCGTGGAAATATGCCTTCGAGGAGGCGATGACGGATGTGCAGGGTGTCTATGCGCAGAAGTTCAAGGAGGAGGTCGAGGCGAACACGGATCACACGATCCAGCTTTTCCCGTTCGGCACGCTCGGTGAATCCGCGGATATCATGGAGCAGGCGCAAGCCGGCATCCTGCAGTTCGTCGACCAGTCGCCGGGCTTCACCGGCGCACTGATCCCGGAAGCGCAGGTGTTCTTCGTGCCCTACCTCCTGCCGCAGGACCATGAGACCCTGGTCAACTTCTTCCGCACCTCGGACGCCATCAACGAAATGTTCCCCGAGCTCTACGCCGAGCAGGGGCTCGAGCTTCTCAAGATGTTTCCGGAAGGCGAAGTCTGCATGACGACGCAGGAGCCGGTGCACAGCCCGGCCGACCTCAACGAGGTGAAGGTCCGGGTGATGACCAACCCGCTTCTGGTCGAAAGCTACCGCGCCTTCGGCGCCACGCCGACGCCGCTCCCCTGGGGCGAGGTCTACGGCGCCCTGCAGACGGGCATCATCCAGGGGCAGGAGAACCCGACCTTCTGGATCGAGTCGACCAAGATGTACGAGGTTAGCCCCGTCATCACCTGCATCGGCCACAACAACTTCACCACCGCGGTGATGGCCAACAAGGACTTCTACGACGGTCTTTCCGAAGAGGATCAGCAGGCCATTCAGAATGCGGCCGACGCGGCGTTCGACCATATCGTCGAGTACCAGAAGGGGCTGCACGAGGAGTCGCTCGAGAAGATCCGCGAAGTCGGTGGAGAAGACGTCCAGGTCAATATCCTGTCGGAGGAGGAGCGCCAGCCCTTCATGGAGGCCGCCAAGGAGGTCGAGCAGGAGTTCACCGAAATGACCGGCGAGAGCGGCCAGCAGATCCTGGACCAGATGAAGGAAGATCTGGACCAGGCGCAGGCCGAATAGCCGCCGACATCACCGGCCGGGCGCGGGGGACGTCCGGCCGGCGCTTTGCAAGAGGAGCGGGGACCAGCAATTGCCGCAACATCACGACGAGTCGCAGCTGCAGTCGCAGACGGATACGACGGCGGCCGATGACATTTCCACTGAAGTGTACAAATCCGATCTGCCGGGCTTCCTTGGAACGATCGACACGGCCATCAGCCGCATAGAATCGGTGTTGTTGGCTGCCGGCGTGCTGCTCTTGGCGGCCAACACCATCGCCAATGTCGTTGGCCGCTTCGTCTTTCAGCAAAGCATCTTCTTTTCCGAAGAGCTCAACCGCATCCTGATCATCCTGATCACCTTCGCCGGAATCAGCTATGCCGCCCGTCACGGCCGGCATATCCGCATGTCCGCCATCTACGACGCGCTGCCGTCGACGCTGCGCAAGCCGCTGATGATCATTATCGCGCTCATCACCGCGGTCTTCATGCTGGGCCTCGCCTGGTATTCAACACAATACATACTAACCCTTGCCGGGCGAGGGCGTGTGCTGCCGTCGCTGCAGATCCCGGTGTGGATCATCTATCTGTGGGCTCCGATCGGCTTTTTCATGACCGGGCTCCAGTACATCCTGACGGCGATCAAGAACATGCTGGAAAAGGATATCTACCTCTCGACCAACGTGCTCGAGGGATACGACGACGAAGAGATCGAGATCTGAGGGCGGGTCATGGCTATCACCATCTTTTCCATCATGATCGTCCTCCTGCTCCTGGGCTTTCCGATGATGATCCCCCTCATCATCGGCGCCTTCGTCGGCTTCTACTCGCTGTTCGGCGGGATGGGACAGCTGGAGACGATGGTGCAGCAGATGATGGCCGGCATCCGCCCGGCCTCGCTGATCGCCGTGCCCATGTTCATCTTCGCGGCCGACATCATGACGCGCGGTCAGTCGGCCGGGCGCCTGATCAATCTCGTCATGTCCTTTGTGGGCCACCTGCGCGGCGGCCTCGCCGTCTCGACCGCGGCCGCCTGCACCATGTTCGGTGCCGTGTCCGGCTCGACGCAGGCAACCGTCGTCGCCATCGGGTCGCCGCTGCGCCCGCGCATGCTCAAGGCCGGCTACAATGACAGCTTCATCCTTGCCCTGATCGTCAATTCCTCCGACATCGCCTTCCTGATCCCGCCGTCGATCGGCATGATCATCTATGGCGTGGTATCGAATACGTCGATCGCCGAGCTTTTCATCGCCGGCGTCGGGCCCGGCATCCTGATTCTGATCCTTTTCTCGATCTATTCCTGGATTTATGCGGTGCGCAATCGCGTGCCGACGGAGGAAAGGGCGAGCTGGGGCGAACGTCTCGTAGCGGTGCGGGACGCACTGTGGCCACTGGGTTTCCCGGTTATCATCATCGGCGGCATCTATGGCGGCATCTTTAGCCCGACGGAAGCGGCTGCGGCCTGCGTGCTCTACGCGATCCTGCTTGAGATGGTCGTGTTCCGCGAGCTCGACTTCAAGGGCCTCTACGAGACGGCGAAGTCCACCGGCCTCATCACGGCGGTGGTCTTTATCCTCGTCGCCGCCGGGGCGGCCTTCTCCTGGGTCATCTCCTTCGCGCAGATCCCGCAGCAGATCCTCGCCGGCATCGGCATCGACCAGATGGGCCAGATCGGCGTCCTCGTCGTCATCTCCATCGCCTTCTTCATCGGCTGCATGTTCGTCGATCCGATCGTGGTGATCCTCGTGCTCGTGCCGATCTTCGCACCGGTGGTACAGGCGGTCGGTCTCGATCCGGTGCTGGTGGGGACGATCATCACCCTGCAGGTCGCGATCGGCTCGGCCACGCCGCCCTTCGGCTGCGACATCTTCACGGCGATAGCGGTGTTCAAGCGTCCCTACATGGATGTGATCCGAGGCACGCCGCCTTTCATCCTCATCCTGCTGTGCGTTTCCGCCGCGCTTATCTTTTTCCCGCAGATCGCGCTCTTCCTGCGCGACCTGGCGTTCAGATAGGAGGTGAGCCGTGTTCAAACGGATCCTCGTCCCGATGGATGGCTCGATCGGTGCCACGAAGGCGCTCGATATGGCCGTCCAGATGCAGAAGAGCACGGGCGCCGAGTTGCTGCTGCTCACGGTCTACCGGCACCACAGCCTGCTCGAGGCCTCGACCTCAATGGTGCGGCCTGCCGACCCGGGCAACATCGACCAGGCCCTCCGCGATCACGCGAAGGAAGTGGCCGACACGGCCAAGAAACACGCGGTGGAGCAGGGTGCCAATGCGCCCCGCGCCTTCGTGAAGAGCGGCCAGCCGGCCCGCACCATCGTCAGGTTCTCCAAGGACCGGGAGGTCGACCTGATCGTGCTCGGCAGCCGCGGCCTGGGCGACCTGGAAGGCTACCTGCTCGGCAGCGTGTCCCACAAGGTCACCAGCCTGGCGGATTGCCCGGTGATGGTGGTCTAGCGACCGCGGCACCAGCTATCCGTGCGGGTGCGTTAGGCGCCGTCATCCCGGAAGCGTGCGCAAGGCTGACGGCACCTGAACGCATTCCTGCTTCAGCGCTGCAGCGGCGCCATCCCCGCCGGCGGCCGGCTGTGCCGGCCGTCGCGGATGCGCCTGACAAGCGCGCCGAGCGCGTGCTTCAGGACCGCCGAACGCGCCTTGTCGGCCTGCCGTGCGTAGCGCTGCAAGTCCGGTCTTGAACCGGCACCGACCGTGTAGTGTGACATGGCGATCTCCTTTTGACATAGGGGGGACGCCGCGCCCGGCTTGGTGGCCTGAGGTCGTCGGGGCCGGGGGGCTCTCCCGTTTGCCATTTCCGTATGCTGCAAAGATAATATCGACGTCATACGCACGCAATGGAAATAAACTATCTTGTTGCGTGCGTTTATGTTACGCATAGCCCATGGCGTACCGTCTTCCCAACCTGAATGCCGTGAGGGCGTTCGACGCCGCTGCCCGGCACCAGAGCTTCACGCGGGCGGCCGATGAGCTGGGTGTCACCCACGCCTCGATCAGCCGCTATGTGAAGAACCTGGAGGCTGAGCTCGGCGTGACACTTTTCGAGCGCCGGCACCGGCAGGTGGCGCTCACGCCCGCCGGCGCGCATTATGCCGACGTCGTCGCCGACGCGCTCACCCTGATCTCCATCGAGACCGGCACGCGCGCGCGCGACGCCAAGGGCAAGGTCGTCCTCGAGATCGACTCGGATCTCGCCGTGCTGTGGCTCATGCCTCGTCTGGACAACGCGGTGCTGGACGGGCTCGGCATAGAACTCGAGCTGCGCTCCTATCCCGAGCCGCCGCGGACGATCGTCCCGGACACGGACCTGGCGATCACCTGGGGCCCGATGGACGTGCCGGGCTACTCGCGGGAGCCGTTCCTGAGCTTCACCATGTTTCCCGTCTGTGCACCCGAGCACGCGGAGCGCGTGCTCACGCGTGGGCTGACGGCGAACAAGCTGATCTACGATCGCGGGGTGAGCAGTTGGGACGAACTGCTGAAGCGCGCCGGCACCGGTCTCGACGCGGCCGAGGGGCACCTGATCTTCCACCGCACCCATCTTTGCCTGGAGGCGGCAGTGCGGGGCCTCGGTGTCGCCGTCGGTGACGACGTCACCGCCGGCGCGATGCTGCGCGAGGGCCGCCTTGTGCGCCCTTGCGGACCCTTCATGCCCGGCCGGCATGCCTTCCATCTGTCCACCGCCTCGCGTGGGCCGATCCGCCCGCCCGTCGTGGCCTTGCGCGACTGGTTGCTCGAGCAGGCCGCCGACCACGTCCGGTGGGCGCGCGAAGCCGGGTTCGCGTCGCCGGCGGAGAAATAGAAGCACCGCGGCTTTTATTCAGCGGCTACGGTACCATTCGCCCCTCGGAAAGAAAGTGGTGGAGCTCCCGCTGCTTTTCGATATCGATCCCGCGTCTTCCGGGTCGCCCCTGCCCCTCACGCGGCTTTCCTTTTTTTCGCCAGCCGCTTCCGGATGCTTTCCACGTCGGCGCGCGGCGTGGCCGCGAACAGCGTTTTTGTGTAGTCGTGCTTGGGATCGGAGAACACCGCGTCACGCGTGCCGTATTCCACCGCCTCGCCGAAATACATCACCATCACCTCGTCGGCGATGTAGCGCACCACCGAAAGGTCGTGGCTGATGAAGACGAAGGTGAGGCCGAACTCGTCCTGCAGATCGGCGAGCAGGTTCAGGACCTGCGCCTGCACGGAAAGGTCGAGTGCGGAGACCGGCTCGTCCAGCACCAGGAGTCGCGGATTGAGCATGAGCGCTCGGGCAATGGCGATGCGCTGGCGCTGGCCGCCGGAGAACATGTGCGGATAGCGGTTGAAATGCTCCGGCGCGAGGCCGACCTTGGTGAGCATCTGCATGGCACGGTCGCGCCGCTCTGCCGCCGGAATGTCCTTCGCGTTGATGATCAGCGGATCCATCAGGACGTCGCCGATCTTCTGGCGCGGGTTGAGCGAGCCATAGGGGTTCTGAAAGACGATCTGCACCTTGCGGCGCAGCTCCGGCGTCAGCCGCTGGCGGCCGATGTCGACCTTCTCCCCGTCGACGAGGAGGTCGCCGGCGGTCGGCGGGTCGATCATGGTGATCATGCGCGCCAGCGTCGACTTCCCGCAGCCCGACTCGCCGACGATGGCGAGCGTCTTTCCCTTTTCCAGCTTCAGGCTCACACCCTTCACTGCGTGCACGGTGCGATCCTTGCGGAACAGCCCGCCGCCGATGTGGTAGTCGCGGACGATGTCGCGGGTCTCGACGACGATCTCGGTCATCTCTGCGCTCCCGTGTAGGGCGTGTCGTCAAGCGCGAAATCGGCAACGGTGGGCAGCCGGTCGCCGATCGCGTTTTCCGGCAGCGCCGAAAGAAGCGCCTTTGTGTAGGGATGC
Organism: Nitratireductor sp. GCM10026969; assembly: GCF_042660605.1. Lineage (NCBI taxonomy): Bacteria > Pseudomonadati > Pseudomonadota > Alphaproteobacteria > Hyphomicrobiales > Phyllobacteriaceae > Nitratireductor > Nitratireductor sp. GCM10026969. The sequence goes on along the minus strand of NZ_JBHSUM010000070.1, from coordinate 10,821 downwards.
TTCGGCGCCTCGAACAGCGACAACACGCCAGCCTCCTCCATCTTGCGGCCCTTGTACTGTACGATGACGCGATCGGCCGTCTCGGCCACCACGCCCATGTCGTGGGTGATCAGGATCATGCCCATGCCGGTCCTCGTCTGCAGGTCCATCAGCAGATCGAGAATTTGCTTCTGGATCGTCACGTCGAGGGCGGTCGTCGGCTCGTCGGCGATCAGAAGCTTCGGATTGCAGGCCAGCGCAATGGCGATCATCACGCGCTGGCACTGCCCGCCCGACATCTGATGCGGGAAGGAGCCCAGTCGCTGCTCCGGATCGGAAATGCCCACCGACGTCAGAAGCTCGATCGCCCGCCGCCGCCGTGCCCTGCGGTCGAGATCGGTGTGTGTCTTCAGCGTTTCCTCGATCTGGAAGCCGACGGTGAAGCACGGGTTCAGGCTGGCGACCGGCTCCTGGAAGATCATCGCGATGTCCTTGCCGATGATCCGGCGCCGGTCGGCGGGCGACAGGTTCAGGATGTCGCGTCCCTGAAAGGTGACGCGGTCGGCCTTGACGGTCGCCGTCCACGGCAGGAGCCCCATGACCGCAAGCATGGCCACGGACTTGCCCGAGCCCGATTCGCCGACGATGGCCAGCACCTCGCCCTTCTCCACCGAAAGCGAGATGCCGTCGACGGCCCTGAGCGTACCGCCAGCGGTATCGAACTCGACAGTGAGGTTTTCGATCTCGAGAAGGGACATGATCACGACCTCTTCAGCTTTGGATCGAGCGCGTCGCGCAGGCCGTCGCCCATCAGGTTGATGGCGAGCACGGTGATCAGGATGGCAAGGCCGGGGAAGGTGACGACCCACCAGGCGCGCAGGATGAACTCGCGTGCTTCGGCCAGCATGGTGCCCCATTCCGGCGTCGGCGGCTGCGCGCCCATGCCCAGGAAGCCGAGCGCGGCGGCATCCAGGATCGCCGTGGAAAAGGAGAGCGTGGCCTGCACGATCAAGGGCGCAGTGCAATTGGGAAGGATGGTCTTGAACATCAGCCTGAGATTGCCGGCACCCGCCACCCGGGCCGCCGTCACGTAGTCACGGCCCTTTTCCGCCATCACCGCCGCGCGCGTCAGCCGCACGAAATGCGGCTGCAGCACCAGCGCGATGGCGATCATGGCGTTGAACAGCCCCGGCCCGAGAACGGCCACCAGCACCAGCGCCAGAAGCAGTGACGGGAAGGCGAGGATGATGTCCATCAGCCGCATGATGACGGTATCGGTCGCTCCGCGGAAATACCCGGCGATGAGGCCGACGCAAACACCGACGGTCACCGACAGCGTCACCACCACAAGTCCGATGAAGAGCGAGAAACGCGCCCCGTAGAGAAGACGCGAAAGGAGGTCGCGACCCACTGCATCGGTGCCGAGAATGAACTCCCAGCGGCCGCCTTCCTCCCAGACCGGCGGAACGAGAAGAGCGCCCCGAATCTGTGTGCTGGGACTGTATGGGGCCAGCAGCGGCGCGAAAATCGCGATCAGCACGATGACCGTGAAGACGACGAGGCCGAGCACGGCGCCCCGGTTCTGCCGGAAATAGTACCAGAACTCCGCCAGCATGGCGCGGCGGGTCGCCGCGACCTTGGGGCCGCCTTCCAGGCCGATTGCCGCGTCGGCTTGTTTTCTGTTTATCTCAGCCATTGGTCAGTGCCTGATCCTCGGGTTCACCAGACCGTAGAGCACGTCGACGATCAGGTTCACCAGCATGATGAAGCCGGCGATCAGGAGCAGCCCGCCCTGGACCACCGCGTAGTCGCGTCGGAAAACGCTGTCGACCATCCACTTGCCGATCCCCGGCCAGGAAAAGATCGATTCGGTCAGGATGGCCCCGGCCATCAGCACGCCGACCTGCAGGCCGATCGTGGTGATCACCGGGATCAGCGCGTTGCGCAGCGCGTGCAGGCCGATCACCCGGCGCGGCGCCAGTCCCTTGGAGCGCGCCGTGCGCACATAGTCCTCGCCGAGCACCTCCAGCATGGCCGAGCGCGTCTGCCGCGCGATCACCGCCAGGGGGATCGTGGCCAGCACGATCGCCGGCAGGACGAGATGGGAGAGGGCGGACCTGAACGCGCCCTCCTGGCCCGACAGCAGGCTGTCGATGAGCATGAAGCCGGTGACCGGGGGGAAATAATAGAGCAGCGATATGCGGCCCGAGACCGGTGTCAATTGCAGGACACCGGAAAAGAAGATGATGAGCAGCAGCCCCCACCAGAAGATGGGCATGGAATATCCCACAAGGGCCGCGCCCATGATCGACTGGTCGAGCCAGGAGCCACGCTTCACGGCCGCAACGATGCCGAGCGGCACGCCGATGGCGACGGCCAGGATGATGGCGCACAGCGACAATTCGAGCGTCGCCGGGAAGCGCGTGAAGAATTCGGTCAGAACCGGTCGGCGCGTTACCAGCGAGTTGCCGAAGTCGCCGGTCAGGATGCCGCCGAGATAATCCAGATATTGAACCGCGAGCGGACGGTGGAAGCCCAATTGCCGGGTCAGTTCCTCATAGCGTTCCGGCGCCATGACGCGCTCGCCCGACATCAGCATCACCGGGTCGCCGGGGAGAATGCGTATGAAGGCGAAGGCGATGATCGACACGCCGATGAAGGTCGGAATGAGCACGGCAAGCCGACGGAGGACGAAGCTCAGCATGACGCGTCCGGTCTCCTGCTACTGCATGGGGTAAACTGCAAAGAAGCGCGCCGGTTGCCCGGCGCGCCTCCTGCTGCATCCAAAACGCGAAATTATTCCGCGAGATCCACGCCTTCGAAGGCGAAGTCGCCCAGCGGGCTCTGCACGAAACCCTGCACTTCCTTGCGCATGGGCACGACTGAGATCGAGTGGTCGAGCGTTGCCCAGGGAGCCTCGCGCTTGAAGACCTCCTGCGCCTGCCGGTAGAGTTCCGCACGCTCTTCCTGCTCGGTGAGCTGCTTGGCCTCGACCACGAGAGTGTCGAACTCTTCGTTGCACCACTGTGCGCGATTGTTGCCGCCGACGGCGTCGCAGCCGAGCAGGGTGTGCAGGAAGTTGTCCGGATCACCGTTGTCGCCGGTCCAGCCCAAAAGCACGGCGCCGTCGCGGTCGACCTCCTTCGAACGGTCCAGATACTCGGCCCATTCATAGGTGACGATCTCGACGTCCACGCCGACCTCGGCGAAATCGGACTGGATGAGCTCTGCGGCGCGGCGCGCGTTCAGCATGTAGGGCCGCGAGACCGGCATCGCCCACACCTTCATGGAGAGATCCGTCACGCCCGCTTCCTCGAGCATCTGCCTGGCGGCTTCCGGATCGTAGGGCTCGTCCTCGATCTCCTCGTTGTAGGACCACATGGTCGGCGGGATGGGGTTCTTGGCGGGCGTTGCCAGGCCTTGGAACACCGCCTCGATGATCGCTTCCTCATTGATGGCCATGTTGAGCGCCTTGCGCACCTGCGGGTTGTCGAAGGGCGGCTGCTGCGAGTTATAGGCCAGATACGCGACGTTGAGCCCCTCCTGCTCCATGACCGTCAGGTCCGGGTTGGCCTTCATGGACTCGACGTCGGCCGCGTTCGGATAAGGCATCAGGTGGCATTCGCCGGCCTGGAGCTTCTGATAACGCACCGAGGCGTCCGGTGTAATGGCGAAAACCAGGTCGTCGATCGGCTGCTGGCCGTTCCAGTAGTCCTCATGCGAGCGGTAACGGATCACCGCGTCGGGCTGGTAGGCGACGAACTCGAACGGACCGGTGCCGAGCGGCTGCTGGTTCAGCGTCTGCATGTTGCCGTCTGCCTCGAGCTGGTCGGCATACTCCTTCGATACGATCGAGGCGAAAGGCATGGCCAGATTGGCCAGGAACGGTGCCTCCCGGCGCTTCAACGTGAAGCGCACCGTCATGTCGTCCACCTTCTCGATCGATTCGATCAGGTCCGGCATGCCCATGCCGTTGAAATATTCCCAGCTCGCACCGGAGACATAGCCGTGCCAGGGATGATCCTCCTGCCACTGCCGCTCGAAGGAAAAGATGACGTCGTCGGCGTTCAGGTCACGCGAGGGCGTGAAGAAGTCCGTCGTCTGGAACTTCACCCCCGGGCGCAGGTGAAACGTGTACTGCAGGCCGTCGTCGGAAATCTCCCAGCTTTCGGCAAGCCCAGGCACGGTCTCCGTCGTGCCCGGCTTGAACTCCAGCAGCCGGTTGTAGACCGTGTGCGCGGCCGCATCGAAGGTCGTGCCCGCCGTGTAGAGGCCCGGATCGAAGCCCTCGGGCGAGCCTTCGGAGCAATAGACGAAGGTTTTCGCGTGGGCGGCGCCGCCGACCGCCGTAGCGGCCAGCAGAGCGGCCGCGAATGCCAGTTTGGTTTTCATCGGGATCTCCCTATTGTTATCTTGAGCCGTTCCCAATGGCTCTTTGAAGCCGCATTTAAGCAAAGTTGGCCGGAGGTGGGAACTCCTTCGGAGAGTTTGTGGATAACAAAATTTCGCATCCGACAAATTTTGTTTCATAGGCCTCCCTTATTCTCTGCGCGGGTTTCCAGCGGAGAATGGCGTGTTTTCCCGGCAAATGCACCGGGAAGAGGAGATTTGAATGGATCGCCGGCGTTCTTTCCGCAGATGGGAGATGGTTAATTGGGATGCCGCGCGGCGGCAGGTGCTCGGGGCGGGATCGTGAGTGCACACGGATGCCCCGTTTCGTTTTTAACGCCACCCACCTATCTATCTCTGAGTTGCCCGGCGAGATGCGGCGCACCGCCCGAGGCGAATTTTGGTTCCGTCGTCCGTTTCACGGTGGACGGCGCGGCCCGACAACCGGCACACTGCGAGGGGGCGTCTGAATCGGATGCGCCGAGGAGAGGAGACATCAATGGCCCGAGACTGGATCGACAGCATTCTTTCCTTCTGGTTCGAGGAGGTCGATTCCAAGGACTGGTTCAAGAGCAGCGACAAGCTAGACGAGTCGATCCGGGCGCGCTTCGCCACCCTTCACGAGCAGTTGAGCGCGCATACCCCGGATGAGGTGCGGAAGGATCCGCGCGCCGCGCTGGCCGCGATCATCCTGTTCGACCAGTTCCCCCGCAACATGTTCCGTGGCTCGGCCAAGGCCTTCTCGACCGACGATGTGGCCATGCGGATAGCGCGCGAGGCCGTGGCGAACGGCCTGGACGAAGCGCTCGGGCCCCAGGAACGGCAATTCCTCTACATGCCTTTCCAGCACTCCGAGGTCTCTGCGGACCAGGAGCAGGCGGTCATGCTGTTCAGCGCGCTGGGAGACGAGGACGCACTGCGCTACGCGGTCGAGCACCGGGATATCATTCAGCGTTTCGGGCGCTTTCCCCACCGCAACCGCGCGCTCGGCCGCAAGAGCACGCGCGATGAGGAAGCTTTTCTGGAGCAGCACGCAGGCTACGGCCAATAAGGTGGAGCCGTGACCTTGGCGCATCCCCCGCATGCCGCCATAATGAACCGCATCAGGGCGCGCGCCCGGTGCCCGGTGCCGTTAGATACGAGCAAATAAAACAGGGACTCCAGGGAGGGAGACGTGGCAAGATCCAACGATACCGGAGAGAAGGCGGGAACCCGGGCCCGCAGGACGACAGCGCGAAAGTCGCAGGCGACAGCCGACAAGCAGCCGGCGAAGACCGAAACGCCGTCTGCCAAGAAGACTGGAACCGCCGCAAAGAAAACAGCGGCCACGACCTCGAGCCGCAACACGGCAAAATCGCGCTCCAGGGTTTCGAGCGCCACCAAGACGAACGTCAAATCGACCGCCAAGAGCGATACCGGTGACGGTAACGCCAAGACCTCCGCCCGGCGTTCGGCGTCCGCGAAATCGCCCACTGCGAAATCGCCCGCCGCAAAGGCGACCGGCACGAAGGCTGCGGCCCCCGCCCGCCCCAAAAAGGCCGCGCCTGCCGCGCGGCGGCGGGTCCCCGCCAAAAAACCATGGCTGAAGAGCTATCCCGAAGACATACCGGCCGAGATCGGCACCTTCGCGCATTCGTCGCTCGGCGACCTGATGGTGGAATCCAGCCGCCACTTCGCCGATAGGCCGGCCTTCACCTCGATGGGCAAGACGCTCACCTTCGCCGGAGTAGAGGAGGCCTCGCGCCATTTCGCCGCCTACCTGCAGTCGCTGGGGCTGAAAAAGGGCGCGCGCGTGGCCATCATGATGCCCAACGTGCTGCAATATCCCGTCGCGCTCATGGCGGCGCTGCGCGCAGGCTACGTGGTCGTTAACGTCAACCCGCTCTATACCCCGCGCGAACTGGAGCACCAGCTCGTCGATTCCGGCGCCGAGGTGATCGTCATCCTGGAGAATTTCGCCCGCACGCTTCAAAAGACGATCGGTCAAACCCCGGTGAAGCACGTCGTGGTGGCCAGCATGGGCGACATGCTGGGGCTCAAGGGGCGTGTTGTGAACTTCGTCGTGCGGCGGATCAAGAAGATGGTCCCGGCGTGGGAGCTCCCCGGCCATGTGCCCTTCAAGAGCGCCATGCGCGAGGGAGCGGCGCGCCGCTTTCAGCCGGTCGAGGTGGGGCTCGACGACCTTGCCTTCCTGCAATATACGGGCGGCACGACCGGCGTATCCAAGGGCGCCATGCTTCTGCATCGCAACGTCCTCGCCAACGCCATGCAGAACGAGATCTGGCTTGAAACCGCCTATACCGAAAGGCCGCGGCCCGAACGCCCCGTCTTCATCTGCGTCCTGCCGCTCTATCATGTCTACGCGCTGACGGTGAACGCCCTGACGGGCATGAAGCTCGGCGCCGAGAACGTGCTGATCGTGAACCCGCGCGACATCCCCGCTCTGGTGAAGGAACTCGGCAAGCACGACTTCAACGCCTTCATCGGGCTCAACACGCTTTTCAATGCGCTCTTGAACAATGAGGATTTCCGCAAACTCTCCTTCAAGAATCTCGACCTGACCCTTGGCGGCGGCATGGCGGTGCAGCGCTCGGTGGCCGAGCGCTGGCAGGCGCTCACCAACTGCGTGATCGCGGAAGGATACGGCCTGTCGGAGACCTCGCCCGTGGCCACCGTCAACCGCCTTGACATGCGGGAGTTCACGGGCACGATCGGCCTTCCCCTCCCGTCGACGGACATTGCCATCCGCGACGAGGACGGCAAGGACGTGAAGCAGGGAACCGTGGGCGAGATCTGCATCCGCGGCCCGCAGGTCATGCCCGGCTACTGGAACAAGCCGGGCGACACGAAGAAGGCCATAACAAAGGACGGCTTCTTCAAGTCCGGCGACATGGGCGTGATGGACAAGAACGGCTTCATCAAGATCGTCGACCGCAAGAAGGACATGATCCTCGTCTCCGGCTTCAACGTCTATCCCAACGAGATCGAGGACGTCGTCGTCCAGCACGCTGGCGTGCTCGAAGCCGCTGCGGTCGGCGTGCCGGACGAGCATTCCGGCGAGGTGCCCAAGCTGTTCGTGGTCAAAAAGGACGCCGCACTCACGGAAAAGGACGTGCTCGATTTCTGCCGCAAGGAACTGACCGGCTACAAGCGACCGAAATACGTGGAATTCCGCGATGAGTTGCCGAAGTCGAATGTCGGCAAGATCCTGCGGCGGGAATTGCGATAGGCACCCGGGAACCGGGGCCGCTGCTGCGGTGGCTCAATCCGGGTGGTATCGTGGTGAGGGCGGACTGCCACGCACAACCACGTCCGCTATCAGTCTCCTACGAACCGGCCCTTAGCGCAGCCCCGCGATATGCTCCACCAGTCCTGCCGTGGAGGCGTCGCGGTCGCCGGGGTCTTTCTCGCCCTCGACCACCGGCAGAAGCTCCGTCGCCAGTTCCTTGCCCAGTTCCACGCCCCATTGGTCGAAGGCATTGATGCGGAAGAGCGCGGCCTCCACGAACACACGGTGCTCGTAAAGCGCGATGAGGCGGCCGAGCGTGAACGGGTCGAGCTTGCGGTAGAGGATGGTCAGCGAGGGCCGGTTGCCGGGGAAGACGCGGTGCGGGGCGAGCGCGGACACTTGTTCCTCGCTCAGGCCCTTGGCGCGAAGCTGCTCCGCCGCCTCCTCCAGCGTGCGCCCCTTCATCAGCGCTTCCGACTGGGCAAGGCAGTTGGCGATCAGGAGATCGTGGTGGTGCTTCAGTTCCGGCTCGTGGCCGTTGGCCGCAAGCACGAACTCGACGGGAATGACGTCCGTGCCCTGGTGCAGAAGCTGGAAAAAGGCGTGCTGACCGTTGGTGCCGGGCTCGCCCCAGACGAGCGGCCCGGTCGGCGTGGCCACGGGCACGCCGTCGAGCGTAACCCGCTTGCCGTTCGATTCCATATCGAGCTGCTGCAGATAGGCGGGCAGGCGGGCAAGACGCTGGTCGTAGGGGATCACCGCGCGGGCCGGATAGCCGCAGATGACGCGGTGCCAAAAGCCGACGAGGCCAAGCAGCACCGGCATGTTCTTCAGCAGCGGCGCGGAGCGGAAGTGCTGGTCCATCGCCGCCGCGCCGGCCAGGAGGCGGCGGAAATCGTCCGGGCCGATGGCGATCATGATCGGCAGGCCGATGGCCGACCAGAGCGAATAGCGCCCGCCCACCCAGTCCCAGAAGCCGAAGACACGATCCTCGTGGATGCCGAAGGCGGCCACCTTGTCGAGTGCGGTGGAAACGGCGGCGAAGTGCGCCCCGGTGGCGTCCGCGCCCAGCCGCTCCGAAATCCAGTTCCGCGCGGTGGCGGCATTGGTCATGGTCTCGACCGTGGTGAAGGTCTTCGAGGCGACGATGAAGAGTGTCGTCTCGGGGTCGAGCCCCTTCAGCGTGTCGGCGATGTGCGCGCCGTCGACGTTGGAGACGTAGTGCAGGCGCGGCCCGTCGTGATAGGGCGCAAGCGCCAGCGTCGCCATCACAGGGCCGAGATCGGAGCCGCCGATGCCGATGTTGACGAGGTCGGTGAAGGGTTTGCCCGTAGCGCCCTTCAGGGTGCCGGAGCGGACAGATTCGGCGAAATCGCCCATCGCCGACAGCACCGCCTCCACCTCCGGCATGATATCCTCGCCGTCGAGCATGACGGGCTTGTCGGCGCGGTTGCGCAGCGCAGTATGAAGGACGGCGCGGTTCTCGGTGGTGTTGATGCGCCTGCCCGAAAACATCGCCTCCCGGCGCTCGACAAGCCCTGCCGCTTCGGCCAGCTTTTGAAGAAGCCCCAGCGTCTCGTCGCTGAGCACGCATTTCGAATAGTCGAGCAGCAGGTCGTCGAGAGCGAGCGAATAGCGGGAGAAGCGGTCGGGATCGGCCGCGAAAGCGGTGCGCAGGTCGAAGTCCTCGTTGTCCCGGCGGTGCCGGCGCAGCGCGTCCAGCGCGGTTTCGAAGGCGCTCATGGTTCGGCTTCTCCTGCTTGTGACCCCGGCGCGAACTTAAGGGGCCGGCCGGCAAATGTGAAGCGGCGGCGAAGCGGCGCCGTGGAGCAATCATTTATGCCAGGGTTGCGCCGCTCCACACGCGGGGGTAGGCTCGCGCCGCCGGAGAGGAATTATGCCGACCAGAAACGATTCGGCCCTGTGGGCGGGCCTGTTCAAGATATCCCCCGATTCGAGTCAGACATTGCAGGCGCAGATCCGCCAAGCAATCGTCTCGGCTATCCTCGACCGGCAGATCGCGCCATCCATGCCGCTGCCGTCCTGTCGGATTCTCGCGGAGAAACTGGGGGTCGCGCGCGGGACGGTGGTGCTTGCCTTCCAGCAGTTGGTCGACCAGGGTTTCTTGATCGCCCGCGAGCGGCGCGGGCACTTCGTCAATCCCGAGGCGCTGGCCGCACCCGTGCACCCGCCGCGCGCCGGCACGCGGCAGACCGGACAGATCGACTGGAAAGCGCGTCGTCAGGTAATGGCGAGCGAGATGCCCGGCGTGCCGAAGAACGAGGACTGGATGCAGTCCTCCTATCCCTTCGTCTACGGCCAGTTCGACCCGGCGCTGTTTCCCACGGCCGAATGGCGCGAATGCAACCGCATGGCGCTGGCCGTCCTGGAGATCCGCAACTGGGCGGCGGACATGGTCGACAGGGACGACCCGCTGCTGATCGAGCAGATCCAGGCACGGCTTCTGCCCCGGCGCGGCATCTTCGCCAACCCGGACGAGATCATCGTCACGCTGGGTGCCCAGCATGCGCTCTACATGCTCTCCACGCTCCTCATGCGGCGCGGCGCGCGGGTGGCGATGGAGAATCCGGGCTATCCCGACGCGCGTTCCATCTTCCGCCTGGCCGGTGGGGAGACCCTGCCCGTGGGCGTGGACGGCGACGGGATGGATGTCGACACCATTCCCCCGGAGGCCGATTTCGTCTTTCTCACCCCCAGCCATCATTGCCCGACCATGGTGCCGCTCTCGCGTAACCGGCGTGAGACGCTGCTTCAGCGGGCGGAAGAAGACGACTGGGTGGTGATCGAGGACGATTACGACAGCCAGCTCGCCGACGAGACGCCGCAGGAGGCATTGAAGGGCCTCGATCACACCGGGCGCGTGATCTATCTGGGTTCCATGTCCAAGACCCTGGCGCCGGGCCTGCGCCTCGGCTATGTCGTCGCGCCCGCGGAACTGGTGGCGGAACTGCGCGCGCTGCGCCGGCTGATGCTGCGCCATCCACCCGCCAACAACCAGCGCGCGGTGGCGCTCTTCCTCTCGCTCGGTCATCACGATGCGCTGGTGCGCCGCCTTTCGGCCGCCTTCGAGGAACGGCGCGCGAAGCTCCTAGAAGCCATCAGCGCATATATGCCGGAATGGCAGACGACTGACGTGCCCGGCGGCACCTCGGTCTGGCTCAAGGGTCCGCCCGGCACCGACACCGCCACGCTCGCCCGCCTTG
>NZ_JBHSUM010000069.1:0-21827 GCF_042660605.1 Nitratireductor sp. GCM10026969 | reverse complement strand
ATGCGCACGGAGCCGCCGGTGTCGGTGCCGATCGCCGCGGGCACGAGGCCGGCGGCCACCGCGACGGCCGATCCACTGCTCGAACCGCCGGGTACGAAATGCCGGTCGGCTGCGTGCGGGTTTCTCGCCGTGCCGAGCGCATGATTGGTGCCCCAGCTGCCGAATGCGAACTCGACCATCTGCGTCTTGCCGATGACGATCATGCCGGCATCTTCGAGCCGCCGCACGAATGCCGCCGTGCGCAGGGCGGGCGCGGTGGCATAGACGCGCGAGCCGAAACCGGTGACGTCGCCTTCCAGGTCCGCAAGATCCTTGACCGCCACTGGAATCCCGTGCAGCGGCCCGCGTACTCCCTTCCGGGCGCGCTCCGCATCCAGGGCTTCGGCGCATTGCAGCGCCGATTCGGCATAAACCCGCACGAAGGCATGAAGCGCATTGCCGGTCGTCTCGATGCGCCGCAGGCACGCCTTGACGAGCGCAATGCTCGACAGCCGCCCTTCCGACATCTGCCGCGCCAGAACGCGGATGGGCGGGGTGACGCGGTCGTTTTCGTGCACGGAAGACCTCGGGAATGAAGTGACGCCTCGAAAGCTTATACTGCCTGCCGCCGCCGGCGCGCAGATGTCCTTCGCCGGTGGCTTGTCGCATTCTGACGTTTCAGGCGCGACGTTGTGCGCCAGAATGTCTTTTGCATAGCCATTGTGACCGGGCGTGAAACCGTTAATCGTCGCGGTGGGAGCAGAAGAAAAAGGGGACGAGGATCGGCATGAGCCTCCTGGCCATATCAGAGCAAGCCATCAACGGACTAATCGTCAGCACGTTCTACGCGCTGACGGCACTGGGTCTCGCCATCATCTTCGGCGTCCTGCGCATCGTGAATTTCGCCCATGGCGAGCTCTATATGCTCGGCGGCTACGCCTACTACCTGGCGGTGACGGCGCTTGGCGTGCCGCCGGTTCTCGGGGTGGTCATCGCCGCCTGCGCCCTGATGGCGATCGGCGCGTTGATCGAAGGGCTGCTCATCCGCCCGGTTCACCGGGGCAAGGTCGACCGGCCGGAGGAATATGCCATCATGGTCACCTTCGCCCTGTCGATCCTGCTGCTCAACCTCGCCAACAGCGTCTTCGGGCCCTGGCCGCAGCGCCCGGCACCGCTGTTTCGCGGCCGCGTGGAGATCGGCGAGCTGATCATCAGCGGCGACCGGCTGGCGGCGGCCGGAACGGCGGTGCTGCTGATCAGCATCGTCCTTCTGGCCTTGCGCTTCACCTGGGCCGGCAGGGCCGTGCGCGCGGTCAGCCAGAACCGGCAGGCGGCGGAGATCTATGGCATCAGTGTCGCGCGCGTCGGCATGATCGCCTTCGGCGTGGGGGCGGCGCTGGCCGGCCTCGCCGGAGCGCTGATCGGCCCGGTCTTCAACGTGACCCCGCCGATGGGCGTGGTGCCTGTCATCAAGGCCTACATCATCGTCGTCCTCGGCGGCCTGGGCTCCATCCCCGGGGCGGTCGTCGGGGCGCTGATTCTCGGTCAGGTGGAAAGCTTCGCCACCATCCTCATTCCCGATCCGAGCCGGGCGCTCGCCTACAAGGACGCCTACGGGCTTATCGTCCTCATCCTTGTCCTCCTGATCCGCCCGCAAGGCCTGTTCGGCACCAGGGAGCGGCGGGCATGATCCGGCGCAATTCCTTCAAAGCGGCCGGTGCCGCCTGCCTGTTGCTGTTCTTCCTCGGACTGCCCCTGCTCGGGCTTACCGACTACTGGATCTACACGCTCACCATCGGCTTCTACTATGCGCTCCTGGCGGCCAGCTGGTCGCTGCTGGTGGGCTATGTCGGCCGCATCAGTTTCGCCCAGGCGGCCATGAGCGGCCTCGGCGGCTATGTCTCGGCGCTCAGTGTCATCCATTTCAACCTTCCGGTGGCCGGTGGGCTGCTCCTCGGTATCCTGCTCGCCGGGCTTATCGGTTTTGCGATCGGCCTTTTGACTCTGCGCCTGCACGGCGCCTATCTGGGGCTCACCACCATTGCCTTCGGCGAGATCCTGCGCATCGCGATCACCGCCGAACACGGGGTGACGGAGGGCAGCCGCGGCCTGCAGGCGCCGGCACTGATACCCGGCGGAACGCAGCTCGACTATTACTACCTCTTTCTGGCCATCACCGTTTTCTCGCTCCTCCTGATGTGGCTCATCCTGCGCTCGCGCATCGGCCTGTTCTTCCAGTCGATCCGCGAGGACGAGGACGGCGCGGCCAGCCTCGGCGTCGACGTCACGCTGTGGAAAGCGCTGGCATTTGCCTGTTCGAGCGCCTTTGCGGGCCTGGCGGGCGGGCTCTATGCTCATTTCGTCCAGCTCATCACGCCCTCCATGATGTCGCTTCAGGAGATGGGCTTCGTGCTGGCGATGGCCGTCGTCGGCGGGTTCCACAACGTGCTCTACGCGGCATTGGGCGGCGTCATGCTGCAGTCGCTTCTGGAAGCGCTGCGCGCGTTCGGCGAATGGCGGCTCGTCATTTTCGGCCTCCTGGCCATCCTCATGCTGCGTTTCGCGCCGAACGGCCTTTTCGGCATGCTTGCCGACACATTGCGCAAGAAGGGGAAAAGCCATGGCTGAGCAGCTGGCGATCGGCGGGCTGACCAAGTCGTTCGGCGGCCTGGACGCGCTCGACGCGATCGATCTTCGTATCGCCAGGGGGGAACTGGTGGGCCTCATCGGGCCGAACGGCTCGGGCAAGACGACGCTGCTCAACATCGTCAGCGGCTACTACGCCGCCAACGGCGGACAGGTGCGATACGAGGGGCGTGCGATCCTCGGCCTAGCGCCGCACAAGCTCGCGCGCATCGGCATCGGCCGCTCCTTCCAGGTCACGAAGGTGTTCCGCCGCCTGACGCTGCTGGAGAACATGCTGGTTTCGGGCCTTGCCGACTGGCGCGAGGGACGTGCCGCCGCCATCGACCGCGCCATGGCCATTCTCGACGACTTCAAGCTGACGCACCTCACGCACGAGCCGGCGGCGAACCTTTCTGGCGGGCAGGCCAAGCTTTTGGAATTCGCCCGCATCATGATGCTGTCGCCGAAGCTCATTCTGCTCGACGAACCCTTCGGTGGCGTGCATCCGGAACTGAAAAGCTTCATGTACGACAAGGTCCGCGCTTGGAATGCGGACGACGTTACGGTCATCCTGATCAGCCATGACATGGGTTCGATCTTCGGCCTGTGCCGCCGCGTCGTCACCTTGAGCTACGGCAACATCATCTGCGACGGCACACCGGAGGAAACGCGCGCCGACAAGGCCGTGCTGGAGGCCTATCTGGGAGACCAGCATGCAGCTTGAAGTCAAGAACCTCCATGCGGGCTACAGCCGCGACATCGACATCCTGCGCGGGGTGAACGTGATCGCGCGGCCCAACCAGCTGACGACCATCATCGGCGCCAACGGCGTCGGCAAGTCGACGCTTCTCAAGGCCATTATCGGCCAGATCCGTCCGCACACGGGGAGCATCACCTATGGGGAGCGTGACCTGCGCGATATCGAGACGCGCGACCTGGTGCGCGTCGGCATCGCCTATGTGCCCCAGGGGCACGCGCTGTTTCAGGACATGACGGTCGCCGAGAACATCGCCATGGCGACGTGGTCATTCCGCGGCGACAAGGCGCGGGCGCGGGAGGCGGTCGAGAAGGTCTACGCGCGAGCGCCGTATCTGAAAGAGTTCCGCAGCCGCAGGGCAGGCCTGATGTCCGGCGGCCAGCAAAGGTTGATGCAACTGGAACTCGCCCTGATGAGCGATCCGGACCTGATGCTGATCGACGAGCCCACTGTCGGGCTGGATCCCAAGCGCGCCGGCGCGATCTACACCCATTTGCGCCGCCTGGTGGCGGAGGAGAAGCGCACCATCCTGATGGTCGACCAGAACGTGATCGCCGGGACCGACGTCGCCGACTACATCTACGTTCTCGAACTGGGCGCCAACAAGCTCGAAGGCAGCAAGGAAACCTTCGACGCCGAGTATCGCGAGAGTATTGCAGACTGGCTGATCTAGGTTGTGGGCATTCAGTGCCTTGCGCTTTTTGCAGCGCGTTGCCCCCGCTCGTCTCGTTGAGCGAAAAGCGCCGCGCGGAGGCGCGGCGCTTTTTTGCAGGGTATCCGGGCGCGGATCACTCGGGCTTCAGCACCAGCTCGTCGACGGTGGCTTCCGCTCTCGGCCAGAGGATTGCCGCCTCGGACGGTGTCTGGTTCGGCTCCGTGTACTGGATGACGA
Source organism: Nitratireductor sp. GCM10026969 (assembly GCF_042660605.1). Lineage (NCBI taxonomy): Bacteria > Pseudomonadati > Pseudomonadota > Alphaproteobacteria > Hyphomicrobiales > Phyllobacteriaceae > Nitratireductor > Nitratireductor sp. GCM10026969. The sequence goes on along the minus strand of NZ_JBHSUM010000069.1, from coordinate 17,574 downwards.
AGATCGGCACATCCGGCCATTGCTGGAACTGCCAGGCCGGATCCTTGTCCTGGGGGAAGTGGATCTGGCCGCGCGTGCCGTCCCATTTCAGGTTCCGCAGCGCCTCTTCCAGCGCGGGCCCTTCGGTCGAGCCGGCCGCCTTGATGGCCTCGGCGATGACCATGACGCCGTCATAGCCTTCCATCGCGACCGCGTTGGCGGGACGGTCGAACTTCTCCTGGTAGGCCTTGGAGAAGCTGCGCGAGAGCTCGGTGTCCGGCTTGCCCGGCAGGCCGGCGGGATTGCCGATGACGTAGGTGCCGGCGTCTCCCATGACGTTCCAGAACTCCGGCTCAAGGACGTCGGCGCCGGCGGCGAAGATCGCCGTGTCCGCCGTGGGCGCGAGATCGAGGTCGTAGGCTTGGCGCAGCATGAGAAGCAGGTTGGAGCCCGTGAAGCCGGCGACGATCAGGTCCGGCTTGGGCTCGGCGCGTTTCAACTGCAGGAGCTGCGGCGTGAAATCGCTCACGGTGCGCTCCGCCGTGAAGGAGGTGACGGTCGCGCCGGTGTCCTCAAGGTTCTTGGTGAAGACGTCGATGATGCCGAAGCCCCAATCGGAGTTTTCGGAGATGATGGCGATGTTCTTGAAGCCGGCTTCCTTCACCCAGTCGGCGGCGACCGAGTAGACGAGGGAATTGGCCACGGTGATGCGGAAGACCTCGGGGATTCCCGCCGCGGTCACGCTGTCGGACCAGCATTCGCCGGCAATGAAGGGGATGTCGTGCTTGTGCGCGACGGGACCGACTGCGGAGCAGACCGCGCTGTGCGCGCTGCCCGTGACCGCGGCCACACCCTCGCTTGCGAGACGCTCGAAGGCCGCCACGCCTTTTTCCGGCACGCCCGAGGTATCCTCGACGATGAGTTCCACCTGCTTGCCCATGAGGCCGCCGCCGGCGTTCAGTTCGTCGACGGCGATGGTCATGCCGTCGCGCAACGATTCGCCCGTCTGCACGCCTCCGGGAGGCGAAAGCGGCGCGATGCCGCCGATCTTGATCGTTTCCTGCGACCAGCCGGCCGCCGTGCCCGTGGCCAGGGCGATAGCCGCCGCGGTACAGACCTTGCTCAACTTTTTCATCTTCTCTCCCTCAAGAGGACTGTTTTCGAGGTATGGACGCCGTTGGCGGCGTCCGACGTTTGTCCGGCATGCCGGAACGTTTATCGACCTCGCTTCAGTGTGTGCCGAAGGAGTGCGGCCGGCAATTGGCGATCTCGCTTGGCCGCGTCGCGAATTGCCACTAAAGATGCTTCGATCAGCGACAGTCCCGGATGCGGCATGGAACAGGACTTCATCCAGAACCTCCGTCTGCTTTGCAGCTATCACCGCTCGATTACTGAGGTGACGCGCAAGCTCGGCATGAACCGCCAGCAATTCATGAAGTATCTCGGCGGCGGCTCCTTTCCGTCGAACAGCAACCTGCGGCGCATCTGCGACTTCTTCGGCGTGGACGAATACGAGATCCTCATGCCGCACGAGCGCTTTCGCGAGATCGTGCGCCTGCGCCCGACCACCCGGGAGATGGCCACGGACCTGCCCGCGGCGGCGCACCAGGTGATGCGGCAGGCCATGGCCCAGCACACGCAGCTGGCGCGATATTGCGGCTACTACTACAAGTACTTCTACTCCTTCTCGACCCCGTCCTTCATCCTGCGCTCGCTCGTCTGCGTCTATCAGGACGAGAAGCTGACCCTCTACAAGACGATCGAGCTTTTGAGCCGACCGGAGCAGCGCGATGCGAATTCGGATCTGTTCAAGTATCGCGGAGTCATCCTGCCGATCGGCGACCGGCTGCACATGATCGACCACGAATCCGTGCTCGGCAACGAGATGTCGCAGACCATCCTCTACCCGCCCTACCGCAACCGGGTGTCCGCCCTGATCGGCCTCATGATGGGCATCACCGCGACCGAAGCCCATCAGCCGGTGGCGGCGCGCGTGGTGCTGGACTATCTGGGCCGCCGGGTCGACAGGAGAAAGGCGATCGCCGGCTGCGGCCTGTTTGAACAGGACGCCCCCGAAATCTCGCGCTCGGTGCTGTCCTATCTGCGCGAAGCATCCCCCACGGACGGCTTTCTCATCCGCGCCGGCCCCAACTACGACAAGGTGCGGAAAACGACTTGACCAGGCGATCGGAGAACAATCGGCGAAAGCACGACCGTCTCCACCACGCTGGTTGTTCGATAGATTACGTCGCATGGGATACTTAGGGAGGTCAAATTCAACCCTTAGTTGATCTTTTCAGAAAAAGATCTAACGGAAATGTCAGCTTAGCGGATCAATATCGCTGCAGCACTGTTCGTTTCGGTATAGAAGACATCGCGGGCCATGTGCCCCGTGTTGACTTTGAAAACGTCTGCGGCGCCTCTGCGTGCCGCCGAAAACGCGCCCCGATGTCCTCACATGGCGGTATTTCGCCGCGGTGTCGGTTTTGTTCACTGGATGAGGGTGGCTTGGAGGGATCGACCGCCAGAATCACGATGGTCCTGATAGGGCCGGGCGTTCTTTGCGTCTTCGGGATCGCCTTCCTGTGGGCCTGGGCGATCGAGAGGAGGCGCCATTATCTGCTTCTGCTCGCCGCCGCTCCGGTCCTGTTTGCGTTCGGGGTGATGGTCCAGGTTCTCCAGCGGCCTCCCGGCATGGTCGAAAACGCGCTGATATCGGCGCTGTTCTACACAACGGCCGTGTTGCTTCTCGCGGAAGGGGTGCTGCGCCGGTCCGGCAAGAGCTTCGGTATGACGGCCGGTCTCGCCATGCTCGCAGCCATCATGGCCGGGTTGTGGTATTTCGCCGTGATCGTGCCGGACGTCCTTGTGCGCATCTATATCCAGAACTTCGGGTATGGCGCGATCCTCCTCTTCGCGGCGCTCCGCCTCGGCGCCCTGCGTTACGGAAAGTGGGCCGATCGTGTCCTGTTCTGGGTCATGCTGGTGTTCGCGGTCCAATTCTTTCTGCGGACCGTGCTGACGATCGGGCTCAGGACTCCCGACAGTACGGAAGCCTTCGCAGCATCCATCTTCTGGGCCGCTCTTCATCTCTCGCTGGCCGTCCTGGGAGCGGCGTTCGCAACGGCCATCCTGGCCGCCGCGCTGTCGGATATCATCGAGGACCTGCGGCGGGAGCGCGACGTCGATACCCTCACCGGTGTGCTCAACCGGCGCGGCTTCGAGGGGCGGGCGAGGGCGTTTCTTGCGCAGGGCAGCGGTGAGCCCCATTCGCTGATCCTTTGCGATCTCGATCATTTCAAGCAGATCAACGACCGCTACGGCCACGCTGCCGGCGACCGCGTGCTGAACGGCTTCGGCGGCCTGCTCCGACACAATGCGCGCGCGGACGACCTCTTCGGCCGGATCGGGGGCGAGGAGTTCGCGATCCTCTTGCGAGACACGGCGCTGAGCGAGGCGATCGGGTTCGCCGAGCGTCTGCGGTTGGAATTGTCCGCGCTCGAGTTCCCGTTTCTTCCTTCAGGAGGCCGGGTGACCGCGAGCTTCGGAGTCGCCGCCGCCGAGCCCGGCGACAGCCTAGAGCAACTTCTCGCCCGCGCCGACCGCAGGCTCTACCTGGCCAAGACGTCCGGCAGGAACAGAACGCTTGCGCTGGAAGTGCTCGACGTTGCGTCCGGACGCTGACCGTCCGCGGCCTCCCGCTTTTCGCCGGCGCGTGAGCCGATGCAAAAATCCCCACGGGCCGGCGCCTCCGAGGAGGCGTTGCCTGAGTGCCGGCCCGGCGGCCGTCCCTTAGGTCCGCCGCGCATACTTGGTGTCGGATTCGCTTGCGGAACCCAAGTCACGTTCCGCAACAGATTGTTATATTTCTTCCCGGTCCGAATGGAATTTCCGGTCGAAACAGTTCATCTGCCAGCTTCCGGGCTGTTTACACCATCCAGATTGGAGAATATCTGGCCGGATTTCATCGCTAGTTGATGCTGATCTCTGCAGGCCCCGGCCTGTTGCGATGCAGCATCGGTTTCTATGCCAGCCGTTCGAGATAAGGCAGCCCTTCCGGCTGGAATTCCCGCCGGATGACGTCGACCCGCGCCAGCGCGCGGGCTTTCGACCCCATCAAATGCGCCTCCAGGGCGCGCGCGGCCTGTTCCGCGTCTCCCGTTTCCAGATGCTCCAGAATCTTCAGGTGCTCCGGCAGGAACGGCTCGCTGGCGAAAAGACGCGGCGTCCACCGGTAGAGGAAGCGGTGGGCGATGAGCAGCGACTGCGGCATGGTGATTGCCTGCATGAGGGCGCGGTTCCCGCAAAACGAGAGGAGTTCGACATGCATCTCCTCTTCCAGCCGGTCGAGCGTGGCGCCCTCCACGTTCTCCGCGTGAGCGATCGCTTCCCGGAGATGCCTGCGCATCCGCGCGAGAAGATCGCGCGGCACGCGTGGTGCCGCCTTGGTCAGCGCGACGGGTTCGAGGATGGCGCGAAGCTCGTACAACTCACCGACGTGCTTGGGGGAGAGCGCGGGTGCATACCAGCGCGAGCGCTCGTCCTTGAGCACCAGCCCGCGCTGCTGAAGCCGGGCGACGACATCCCGCGCCACGGTGCGGCTGACGTTGTAGTGGCGGGCGAGCTCCGCCTCGTTCAAGCGCCAACTCGCAAAGGAGATACGGCCGATGATCTGTTTTTCGACCTGAGCATAGATTTGTTCCCAGGTGGAGAGGGAGGATAGCTGCACCTCCTTCTCCGCCGGGCCTCGCCTGGCGGAGCTATTGCCCGGCCCCGACCCTGTAACAGCATAGCCCCGCCCCGCCGACTTGGTGACGAGGCCGGCCTTTTCCAACTCTTCCAAGGCCCGGCGCGCCGGCGCACGGCTTATCCCGAACTGCGCCGCGACCGCCGACTCCGTCAGTTTGGTTCCCGACTGCACCGCCCCGTCGCCGATCTGGGCCGACAGAATGTCGAACGCGCGCTGATAGAGCCTTGGCGCCAGTCTTCCCGCCCCCGGTGCGCCGGTGTGATTCATGAGCCGGGTCTCCACGCGGCAGGGACCGGCGTGATCGCGCCGAAGACGAGGGCGCTGCTAAACCTCGAAAGAAACGAAACCATTGGCTGCCTCCGATGCACACTGTTAGCCGATCGCCCCGACGGCACAAAATCGGGATTGCCCTCCTGTTCGACTGTGTATAGTGTACACAATAGACGTTATTGACGCCAGAACAAGGAATCCGACCGAGGGAGGAGACGCAATGGACGGGCGGCTCAGTGGCAAGCGCGCATTCGTGACCGGCGCGGGGCAGGGGATCGGAAGGGCGATCGCCCTCGCCTTTGCGCAGGAGGGCGCCGAGGTGGTCGCGGCCAGCCGCACGGCCGAGAAGATGGCGGACCTGCCGGCCATCTCGTCCCTGATCGCGCCCGTGGCGCTGGACGTCATCGACAGCGCGGCGGTGCGCCGGGCCATGAGCGACGCCGGGACGGTCGACGTCCTCGTCAACTGCGCCGGCTGGGTGCACGAAGGCACCGTGCTCGACTGTTCCGAGGAGGACTGGGCGCGCAGCCTCGACCAGAACGTGACCTCCTGTTTCCATACTATCCGCGCCGTCCTGCCGGGGATGATCGAGCGCGGCAGCGGCTCGATCGTCAATGTTGCCTCGGTCGCCTCCTCGATCACCGGCGTGGCGAACCGGGCCGCCTACGGCGCCAGCAAGGCTGCGGTCATCGGCCTGACCAAGGCCGTCGCGCGCGACGTGATCCGTTCGGGCGTGCGCGTCAACGCGCTCTGCCCCGGCACGACGCAGTCGCCCTCGCTCGAGGCGCGCATCGCCGCGACGGAAGATCCCGAAACGACCCGCCGCGCCTTCATGGAACGCCAGCCTATGGGGCGGCTCGGGACGGCGGACGAGATGGCTGCCGCTGCGCTTTACCTGGCGGGCGAGGAATCCGCCTTTACCACGGGAACCATCATCGTGGTCGACGGAGGCCAGACGCTGTGACAACTGTCGGAGGCACGGGGTCGGGCGCTTTCGCCTGCCGTGTGATGGCGGATGCGCTCGAGCGTTTCTGCCGTTCCGTGCTTGCGGCGGCCGGCGCCGACGCGGCGACCGTGGATGCGGTTGCCTGCGCCATGATGCACGGCTCGAAGCTCGGGGTGGACAGCCACGGCGTGCGCCTGCTCGATCACTACGTCACGGTGCTCACCCACGGCCGCGTCAATCCGAAGCCGGACCTTCGTCTCACCGAAGGCGGCGCGGTCGCCACCCTGGACGCCGACAACGCCCACGGAGCGCTTGCCGCGCGTTTCGCTATGGGAGAGGCCGTTCGGCTGGCGAGGGCTTCGGGAATCGGCGCCGTGGCGATCCGCAACAGTTCGCATTTCGGTCCCGCGGGCGCCTTTGCACTGACGGCGGCGGAGGCGGGCATGCTCGGTGTGGCCATGTGCAACTCCGACAGCTTCGTCCGGCTGCACGACGGCGCGATGCGCTTCCACGGCACGAACCCGATCGCCTGCGCGGTACCGGTTCCCGGCGAACGCCCCTGGCTTCTCGACATGGCAACGAGCGCGATCCCCTATAACCGCGTCCAGCTTTACAAAAGCCTCGGCCGTACCTTGCCGCCGGGCACGGCATCGGATGAGCGGGGAGAAGACACCGTGGATGCCGGGCGCGCGGAGATGCTCGCTCCGCTGGGGGCCGCTTTCGGCTTCAAGGGTGCGGGGCTGGCCGGCATGGTCGAGATCTTCAGCGCCGTCCTCTCGGGCATGCGGCTGAGCACGGAAATCGCGCCCATGGCCGGCCCGGATTTTTCGACGCCGCGTGGGCTCGGCGCATTCGTGCTTGCCCTGCGGCCGAGCGCCTTCGTGGATGAAGAGACCTTCGCCGACGGGATGAGACGCTATCTCACGGCCCTGCGCGGCTCGCCGGCGCGCGCGAGCGCTAAGGTCATGGCGCCCGGCGACCGCGAATGGGCGGAGGCGGACAGGCGGGAAGGGGAGGGCATCCCGCTCGATCCGGTCACGCTCGAAGCGTTCCGTCGGCTGGCCGGCCGGTTCGGTATCGAAATTCCGGCGCAGGCGGGAGGAGACGGTGCCTGAGCATCAGGCACAAGACAGTTTGCAATGGAGGAGACGATGAACGGATTTGCCAAACCATTCTCGGCGGCCTGTGCCGCCCTGCTCACGCTCGGCTTGGCGGGCGGTGCCGGGGCGCAGGAGCAATACACTCTGCGCTTCAACCATGTGCTCGGACCGGGCGAGCCGTTCCACGAAGGTTTCTTGAAATGGGCCGAGCGGGTCGACGAACGCACCGACGGCGGGCTCACCATCGAGGTGTTCCACAGCGCCCAGCTCGGCGTCGAGGAGGACATCATCGAGCAGATCCGCCAGGGCGCCAATATCGGGCAGAACACCGATGCCGCGCGGCTCGGCAACTATGTTCCGGGGATCGCCGTGGTCAACGGACCCTATTTCGTAAGCTCGGCAGAGGAGGCCTACGCCCTGGCGGATTCCCCGACCATGCAGGCCTGGCAGCAGGAGCTCGCGGATCAGCACGGCCTGAAGGTGGTGTGCTTCGACTGGGTGCAGGGCTTCCGGCACTTCTTCACGAACGAGCCGATCCGCACGCCGGAAGACCTCGATGGCTTGCGTATCCGCACGCCGCCCGCACCGATCTGGCAGGAATCGATCCGAGCGCTCGGGGCCGAGCCCACGGCCATGAACTTCGGCGACGTCTATCCGGGCCTCCAGCAGCGGGCGATCGATGGGGCGGAACTGGTCTATCCGAACATCACGGCCGCCAACCTCAACGAGGTTCTGAGCCATGCCAACGAGACGGGGCACATTCTGCTCGTCAATTTCCAGGTGGTCAGTTCGCAATGGTTCGATAGTCTGCCCGAGGATTATCAGACGGCCCTGGTCGAGGAGTGCCGCACGGCGGGCCAGGAAACCTCGGAGGTCATCCGCCAGGCTTCGGAAGAAGCCAAGGCGCAACTGGCCGAGAGCGGCATGACGATCATCGAGGACGTCGACCTCGAAGCATTCCGCCAGGCCGGTGAAAAGGCCTACGAGGCGCTGGACCTGGTCGAGGCCAAGAACAAGGTGCAGCAGGAGATCGGCGTTCAATAGGCCGATAGGGCGAGCAGGATTCGCGCGAGGCGGACAATGAAGGCAACCTACGCATTCCTGCGCAGGCTCGAGGCGGTTCTCGCGGGCACGTTCCTGCTTCTGATGGTGCTCCTGATCTTCGCGGGCGGTCTGGCGCGCATGCTGGGCCACCCGCTCAACTGGACGATCGACCTGTCCACCTGCTTCTTTGCCTGGGGGGCTTTCCTGTGCGCCGATATCGCCTGGCGGCGCGACGCGCTCATGTCGATCGACGTGGTGACCACCATGGTGCCGGCGAAGGCGGCGCGCATGTTGCTCTACGCCAACTATCTGATCATCTCGGTGTTCCTGGTCTACGTCGTCTATGCCGGCGCCTGGCTTTCCTGGGTCAGCCGCGCCCGCAGCTTTCAGGGCATCCCCGGTGTCAGTTATTCGTGGGTGACGGCGAGCATCGTGGTCGGCGGCCTGCTTCTCCTATTCACCACGGGTCAGAAGGCCTACCGTGCGCTGCGGCAGGACCGTGCCGCCGGTGCATCGCAGCAGGCCACCCGGTGAAGCCATGCTGATCGTCACCATAGCCTTCGTCGTCCTTCTTCTCACGGGCATGCCGGTCGCCTTCGCCATCGGCATTTCCGGGGCGTTGTTCTTCATCCAGCATCCGGAACTGCCCTTCACGATCCCCGTGCAGGTGACGGTCTCGCAGACCCAGAACTTCGCCCTTCTCGCCGTTCCCCTGTTCATCATGGCGGGGAACTTCATGAACAAGTCGGGGATCACCGAGCGGCTTCTGGAGCTGGCGTCCGTTCTGACCGGCCGGATGAGAGGCGGACTGGCGCAGGTCTCGATTGCGCTTTCGGTGCTCATGGGCGGCGTGTCGGGTTCGGCCATCGCCGATGCGGCCATGCAGTCGCGCATGCTGGGGCAGGGCATGGTGGACCGGGGCTTCACCCGCGGTTTCGCCGCCGGCGTCCTGTCCTACGGGGCCGTTCTGACCCCCATCATACCGCCCGGAATCGGCATGATCCTCTACGGCACGATCGGGCAGGTGTCGATCGGCCGGCTCTTCGCGGCGGGTTTCTTTCCCGCCTTTCTCCTCTGGCTCGCCCTGTCGTCCGCCGTCTGGCTGACGGCGCGCCGGCGCGGCTATGAACCCGAGCGCTCAACGCGGCCCTCGGCGGGGGAGGTGGGCCACGCCCTGACGGGCGGCATCTGGGCGATCCTGTTCCCGGTCTTCCTTTTGTTCGGGCTGCGCATGGGCGTTTTCACGCCGTCGGAAATCGGCGCCTTCGCGGTCCTCTATGCCGTCTTCATCGGGGTCTTGATCTACCGCAAGATGAAGGCGCGGACCTTCGTCGAGGCCCTGGAGGGCAGCCTTGCCGATGTCGGCGCGGTGATGTTCCTGATCGCCCTTTCGGCGATCTTCAGCTACGGCATCGTGATGGAGCGCATCCCGGAGGTGGTGTCCGGCTGGATCCTCGGACTGACCGGAAATCTTTACGGCGCGATGATCCTGATCGCGCTCTTCGTTCTGGTGATCGGCTTCTTCATCGACGCCACCGTGCTCATCATCATGCTGACGCCGATCTTCCTACCGGTCGTGCGCCAGCTTGGCGCCGACCCCGTCCATTTCGGCATCGTCTTCATCCTGGCAGCAACGATCGGCAATTTCACCCCGCCGGTCGGCGCGGCGATGTATTCCGTCTGCACGATACTCAAATGCCCGATCGGCGAATATACGCGCGAATCCGTACCGCTGCTTCTGGCGGTCGCCGCGGTCACGCTGATCCTGATCTTCGTCCCCGGCGCCGTTCTTTTCGTGCCGAACCTCATCTTCGGTTGATCCGAACACGCACGGCCGTCCCGGACTCCCGGGACGGCTCCCGGTTTGGGCGTCGTGTATCGGCTCTGACAGCCTCTAGAGTTTTCCGGTGATCACGTAACGTAGCGCGCGGGCGACCTCCTCAGGCGTGCGGGCCACGGCGTTGGCCGCAGCGTCGACCTCCTTCAGGGCATGGTCGAACTCGGGCGGATGCAGGACGATGATGGGCTTGTGGAGGGCGGCCGCGTAGCCTGCATCGAACGCGGCGTTCCATTGCTTGTATTTTTCGCCGAAACAGACGACGAGCACGTCGGCCTGCTCGATGCCCGTCCTGATGCGGACGGCGTTCAGGAGGGCACCCTTGCGGTCGTGCCAGAACTTCTTGTCCTCGGCGCCGAATATCTCGACCCCGCAATCGTCGGACGCGCCGTGATCGGTGACCGGTCCCAACCATGTGATATCGAGCCCCTTGCAGGACTCCACGATCGTCCCGCGCCAATCAGTGTGGATTTCGCCGGCCAGATAGACTTTGAGCTGCATCGGAATTTCCTCGTCACGTTTTTCGGCATCGCGGTTTCTCGGGGGCCACCGGGCGGTCGGGATCTTCGATGATCCCCGGATCCCGGCAATCTGCCGTGCGCTTGTTCTATGCCAGTTTCCCGGGTGGCATGAAAAGAGGCCATCGTCGTGTAAACTGCACATCACACCCGTGTGCCGACCCTTCGGGCGGGAAAGTGTCGACCACGGCTACACGCTCAGAAGCAGGACGAGCGGTCGGGCCCTCGGCGTCGCAGACGGCATGCAGCTCGGAGTTCAGTCCGCCTTTGGTTCGCCCGATACGGCGGGGAACATCCCTTTTTAAGCAGGCTCGCCGCCATGCGGTGGGCCTTCAGATGCGTGGCGTCGATCATGATGCGCTCGGGCTCCGGCCCTTCGCCGGCGAGCGCGGCGAAGATCCTGTCGAACACACCCAGCCGGCTGGCGTTCGCTCAGCAGAAACAAATCACTTATCACGGCCTCCCTCATGGGAGATCGTGAATCACATCTCAAACCAAATTAATAGGTCCTGATCCCAGTAGGGGGCGCAAGCTGGAGGGGAGCGCGCCACGCAGACTGAGACACTGCCGCCCTGTTATCTTGCTGGACGGCCTGCCGTACTGCGCTTAGGATTCCCTCTCTCGAGAGGGCTTAATGAAAATTCTACTGCTGGTTAGTGTTTTGATTGTTAGACCGTCGATCCTACCTGAGCCAGTATGGTGGCCAGGACGTTCCCGGCCTCATGTTTTTCGTCACCGATTGTTCACTGCAGCCTAGCATGCTCCCTTATCGCCATTTCAAGCGCATGTTGCGGAGGTATGGCTTTTGAAAACAGAAAGCCCTGGGCCGCTCTGCATCCCAGTGTCTGAAGGATTCTTCGATTTGCCTCCGTTTCGACGCCCTCTGCCATGACCTCTATCCCGAGCTTGTTGCCAAGATCGATGACCGTTTTCACCAGCAACTGATCCTCCCGGGATTTGGCCAGGCTGCGGATAAAAGCCTGGTCGATCTTGACCTTGCTTATTCGCCCATCCTTAAGCGATGCCAGCGTGGAAAAGCCGGTGCCGAAATCATCAAGAGCGATGGAAATGCCGGCATGTGCAAGTCGCCCGAGCTTCTCGTCGACCCTGTCCGGATCCACGGGAGCTTCCTCTGTAATCTCGATTTCGAACATCGTTACTGGGAGGCCTCTTTCTTCCAGGCCATCCAGTATCAGGTCGTCGATATTGCCGGCTTCCAGTTCGCGAGGAGAAAAATTCATTGCGACGCGAACCTGATGACAATTCGCCCTAGCAAGAGCGTCGATCAAAGAGCAGCAGCTCAGGAATACGGTCTCCGTGAGCAACTGAAGCATACCAGTTTCACGCGCCGCGGTTACGATTTCGGGTGGAGAGATGTCACCGTGGAGCGGGTGGTTCCACCGCAGTAGCGCTTCAAAGCCGATAACAGCTTCATTATCGAGCCTTACGACCGGTTGAAACCACGTGCTGAGGCTAGCTGTCTCAATAGCCGAGCGAAGATCTCGTTCGATGCATTGCCGGCGCTGCAATTCCCCATCGAGCTCGCAGTTGAACAGGCAGAACTCGTTTCTGCCACGACGTTTGGCCGTGTAGAGCGCCATGTCGGCTCGCAACAACATTTCGGTGAGCCGTGGTTCATCCGATAGATAAATGCCGATCGACGCACCAATTCGGATTGAGGCGAGTCCAGGATATGGGCTGGCGAGCTTAGCTATGACTTGGGATGCTAGATCAGTGGCGGATAGTGACGTTGAGGCCGAGGAGAACAGCACCACGAACTCGTCGCCGCCGATGCGGGCGAGCGTCGTACCCGGTGGAACCTCCTCTTCGATTCTGCGCGCAATCCTTGCGAGAAGGTCATCACCGATCTTGTGGCCATACGTGTCGTTGACGGCTTTGAATCCGTCCAGATCGACCAGCATCATCACAAATGGGCCGTTTGTATTCCTGAGTCCGTCAACGGCGTGTTCCAAGCCGCGTCTGTTGAGCAGACCGGTTAGAGGGTCCTGCCTTGAACGTAGCTCCATCGCTGTCGCAATCTGTGCTGCCTCATGTTTTAGACGACTTGCCTCGCGGAACCGGGCTTGTCCCAGCAGGGAACTCCGCACCATCCCTCCCAGAAAGAGCAGGACGGCGAACGCCAACACGTAGCCATCAAGATTCCCGATCGCCACCAGGCACCCGGCTGTCGTCAGGAGCGGAGGTGTAATGAAACTGATGGACGGCGCGGCATATGAATTGCCGTAGGTGACCGCACCAGCTGAAATGCCTGCAAGAATGACCAGATGAAGCGATGAATGAGGCGCCGTAAACCCGTCCGTGAGAAGGGCAACAAACGACCAGGCAAGGCCCGACAAAAGAGCAAGGATGCTATAGAAGCGAAGCTGCCGCGACGTCGCTTGCAAATCCTTGTTGCGCTCTTCTGATACGCGGTTCGATCGCCGTAGCGCAAGTACGAGGCGGAGAATATTGATGGCATTGACCACCAGGAACCAAATGGCCGCGGCAAAAGCGTTACCGGACATCAACTGCACGATCAGGATCAGGACAGTGAGCGCAGTGCTGATCGGCATTGAAAAGAGTAGGCCAGTCCTTAGATCGGCAAGCTGATCCCCTCGAATTCTGTCTTCAAGTTCGCCGTCCGCTTCAGCTTTCATGATGGACTGGTTCAACCTTCACATGCCTCACCACTCGTCCCTTAGGCATATCGACTGAATGGAACGTCAAATATTTTCGTTGACTGCGAACTATTCAGAATTGGGATCCCGTTGCGCGCGGCCGCTCCGGCTCCAGGAACCGACTCCTCGTCAATCCCGTTCTTGACCTGACGATGGACGAGAGGAGGCTATCTCAATGACCAACATCCTGAACAAGGTTCGCGAGGGCATGCGCGTCTTCGATGCCCAGGGCGACGAGATCGGCACCGTTGAATGGGTGAAGATGTCCGATGAAGATCCCACAACACCTGAAACCGAAACCGCGACGCCGGGGACCAGCGGCGCACGCAGAGCAGTTGACCTCACCGATCTGATTGCTGATGCCTTCAGAACCGACGATGTGCCTGAGACGCTTCAGGGCCGCCTGCTCCGGGAAGGGTTCGTGCGAGTGGACGCGAAGGGCTTGTTCGCTGCCGATCGGTACATCCTGCCCGATCAGATTTCATCGGTCTCGAACGAGCGCGTTACGCTCAATGCCTCCCGTGACGAGCTCGTTCGCTCCGAATAGGCTATCAGGTTCCTTAGCACCGGCCCTGCTTTTGCAGGCCGGGCGGACAGAAGCCGGGTCCCTTCTTACGAATGCCAGGCGGCACGCCCCTCCGGTGCGGTTCGGGATCTATGACCCGGTAGGTGGGTCGGGGATCAATCTCGACGGTCCAGCCGCTTCTCCACTCACGGCGCCACCGATCACGTTCTTCATACCAAGGACGATCCGGATACCAGCGGTCCCAGTATGTCCCGAACTCGAAAGTTATGATCGGAATCCCCGCAGATGGACCATATTCGGGTAGGATGGTCCTACGCCCGTCATAGAGGGCTTCCAAGTAGTGACCACTGACCCAACCGCGCAGCCCTCTCCAACCCGCATCACACCAACCCCAGGCTTCTGTGCAACCGTAGAGGGTGACGACGACGCCGGCAGGAAGTGTCGTCACGCGCGGAAACCTGGTGCTCGGACCCGCACGTAAATTAACGTCGGTTGTCGTGTAAGCTTCTTCGGCGTCAGCCGAGCTGATCGTGGCGGCAGTGCCGAGGAGTAAAATGGCGGCGACCAAGAGCAAGTTTGCCTTCATCTCGTCTCCTTGTGCTTCCGGCGCCGATCGACACAAACGGCGTGCTAATGGCGACCTGGATCGCGCCGAAACCGGCAGTGGTCCAGCTTTCCTTCAGGCGCAGCATAAATTGCGAGAAAGATGGCCAAAGGAAGAAGTTCGCAGGGCGGGTTCTGGAAAATGCCCAGGACGCACCGACGTGTGGAGAACCGGGGCAGGTTTATGCGGTTTCACCGGCCGTTTTGCTTCTTTGGGCCTAGCATGTAGTCTCACGACGTTTTGCATGCATCCCGCACAGGAGTGGTTGAAAGAATGAATATGAGAGAAAAGCTTTGCGCGTTGATTTCAGGCGCCGCTTTGCTGGCCGTGGCGTCCGCGCCGTCGCAGAGCCTTGCGCAGGAAACGCTTACGGCCGGTGTTGAAGCTGCCTTCCCGCCCTGGGCCTATGTCGAGAATGGTGAATTCAAGGGCATTGCCATTGACGCCATGCGCGAGATCGCAAAGGACGAAGGGCTAAACGTGGAGTTTCGGGATCTACCCTGGCCCTCCCTCATTCCAGCATTGTCCCGCGGGCGCATAGACCTGCTCGTGACGGGTTTGAACGTCACACCTGAACGCGCCGAGGTGCTCGACTTCACCATTCCCTGGTGGGAGAACGACGATGAGGTTCTGGTGCCCGAGGATTCCGACCTAAACCTTGTCACGGCCCTATGCTGCGGCGCCACGGTCGGAGCACAGGGCGGGGCGACCCAGGCCCAGTGGCTGGAGGAAAACCTGGCGGATAATGAAAACGTCGATTTGGCCGTCCGAACCTATGAGGACTATGTGATCGCGGTTGAAGACATGCTGGCCGGCCGGCTCGATTCCGTGGTCACCTCGACCGACACCGCCGAGAGTTTCCTCGCGAACGACCGGCCGATCAAGATTGTCGGGACAATCCAGCAGAACCAGCCGCAGGCGCTCGCTGTTCAGAAAGGTGATCCCAACGGGCTTCTCGAAAGCCTCAATCGCGGGATTCTCAAGCTCTACAACGACGGACGCTGGGCGGAAATCGTGCATCGCTACTCACCGCAGGCGACGATCCGCCAAATCCCGACGACAATGCCCGACTATGTCGATTCCTACCAGGAGCCGATCTCCGGCTATTCGGAATGACCACCCAGCCAGATTCGACAATTAGCAATTAGCGAAAAGGTGGCGCCGTAGGGACGATGGAAGCGTTCAATAGCGTTGTTATCAGTCAGATGCCATTTTTGCTGGGCGGCCTTTGGGTCGCCCTGCAACTTCTGGCCCTTCTGCTTATCCTTGGCCTGGGGCTTGGTCTTGGCATAGCTCTGATGGAGGTTTACGGCCACTGGACGCTGCGCTGGGCCGGCATTCTCTTTGAAAGGATCTTTCGCGGGATTCCGGCTCTCGTTCTGCTCCTCCTCTTTTACTATGGCGTCACGGAGTTCATCGAGCTCAGTGCCTTCACCTCGGCGGTGCTGGCGCTCGGACTGCGCTCGGCAGCCTATCAGTCGCAAATATTCCGCGGGGTGATCCAGACCGTGCCCGCTGGGCAGATGGCCGCCGCCCGCGCGATGGGCATGCCGAAGCACAAAGCCGTCTTCCACATCATCCTGCCGCAAGCATTGCGCCAAGCCATAGGTCCCTGGACCAACGAGTTTTCCAGCGAACTCAAGGCAACCTCCCTCGCTTACGTTATCGGCGTGGTCGAACTCACTCGTCAGGGCCGTTACATCATCTCCAGTACACAAGGTAACGTGCTTCTAGTCTTCGCCGTCGTTGCCGCCCTCTATTTCGTGGCGAACTGGCTCGGCAATCAACTCCTCTACAAACTCGAACGGTCGCTGGCCCTTCCGGGTTTTGAAACGCGGCGGGATGATTGATGCTGCTTCAGGTCGAAAATATCCAAAAAAGCTACGGCGATACCGAGATACTCAAGGGCGTCTCGCTCGGCCTGTCCCGGGGGCAATCCAAGGTCATTATGGGACCGTCTGGAACGGGTAAATCGACCCTACTGCGCTGTATCAACCACCTGACGCCGCCCGACGGCGGACGCGTCTTCCTGGATGGGGAGGAGTTGACACAGAAAAACATCAACAAGATGCGCGAGGTCTTGGCCTTCGTGTTTCAGGATTTCAACCTTTTCACGCATCTGCGTGCGATCGACAACGTGCAGATCGGTCCAGAAAAGATCCGGGGCATGAAGAAGAAGGAGGCCCGCGATCTTGCCCTGCATGAGCTGGAGCGCGTGGGTCTGGCCGACAGGGCACATGCCTATCCGGCGGAACTTTCCGGAGGGCAACAGCAGCGCGTGTCCATCGCCCGCGCCCTTGCGATGCAGCCGAAGGTGATCCTTTTCGATGAACCGACATCCGCACTCGACCCGGAATTAACCGGCGAGGTCATTTCGGTCATGAGTCAACTAGCCGCCGACGGCATGACCATGCTTGTCGTTAGCCATGAGGTGAACTTCGCCCGTCAAGCGGCCGATGAGATCATCTTCATGGAGGGAGGCGAAATTCTCGAACAAGGGCC
The DNA here is from genome assembly GCF_042660605.1 of Nitratireductor sp. GCM10026969. Lineage (NCBI taxonomy): Bacteria > Pseudomonadati > Pseudomonadota > Alphaproteobacteria > Hyphomicrobiales > Phyllobacteriaceae > Nitratireductor > Nitratireductor sp. GCM10026969. The sequence goes on along the minus strand of NZ_JBHSUM010000069.1, from coordinate 820 downwards.
GCCGTCCAAAATGTTCGTCGACCCTCAACACAAGCGGACCAGGCAGTTTCTCGACGTGCTCGGACACGAGGAGCGTGGTTCATGAACGATTTCGTGAGCTTTGCTGCCGAGAGTCTACCGGAGATTCTTCAAGCTTTGCCGGTCACACTCAGCCTGTGGGCCCTGGCTATGGCCGGCGGCGCTTTGCTTGGCCTTGTCCTTGCCTGGTGCAGGGTCTACGGGCCGAAGCCGATCTATCTGGCCGCGACCGTCTATGTCGAGATTTTCCGCGGCACGCCGATGCTAGTCCAGCTGTTCTTCATTTACCTGGGCTTGCCTGAAATCGGCGTTGTTCTTGACCCATTTACAGCCGCGGTCGTGGCCATTGGATTGAACACTGCCGCATATCAGGCAGAATATTTCCGCGGCGCTATTCGCTCCATCCCGAGCGGACAGATGACGGCCGCACGCGCCATGGGGATGACCCAGTTTCAAGGCCTGCGTTGGATAGTGCTGCCGCAGGCGCTTCGACGGGTGATCCCGCAATGGTCGAACGAGGCGATTCTAGAACTCAAATACACCTCCATCGCCTATGCGATCGGTGTATCCGAAATTACGGCGAAGGCGGAGGAGATCGGCTATACAACTTTCCGATTCTTTGAGGTTTTTGTGCTCCTGGCACTCGTCTATATCGTCTTGACCAGCATAGTCGCGCAGATACTTCAGTTTGTTGAAAGCTGGACAACCATTCCCGGTTTGCGCAGCTAGAGCACGTCCTTTGATTGATGAATCGATTGTGATGTGACGGCGTCATGTTGTTCTGATTCAACCTCCACTTTGA
>NZ_JBHSUM010000068.1:0-21858 GCF_042660605.1 Nitratireductor sp. GCM10026969 | reverse complement strand
GTCGCTGGGCGACGTGCTGCAACTGTCCGAGCAATCGGCGCCGCCGCCGCGCCCGCTCGCAGCCCCCGTCATGCGCATGGAGGCGGCCGCCGACAAGGCGGTGCCGGTCGAGACGGGCGAGAACACCTACAGCGTCCAGGTGAACGTCACCTTCGAGATCGGCCAGGAGTAGGGGCCGTCCGGAAAAGGCGGGCAGGGGCATCGCGCTTGGCGTCGACGTCCCACTCGCCGACCCGCTTCGCGGGGCCGCCTCTCCCCTGGTGGAGCCGGGGTCCGAACATCGCGGGGCTATTGGGAGTGGGAGCCCCCTCTCTTGCGATTTCCAAGGCTTGGCTTTGCTAAACCCAAGAAATCGCTTTCTCCCCCGCCAAGGGGGAGATAACGCTGCCGTTGGCGCCAATCGCCGCGACTTGCGGTTTGCCGGCGCAGGGATGCGCTTGCCTGGTTTGCAGACGGCAAGAGGAGACGCCGCCGGAGGCCCGGCAGCGTTTCGGTTTTTCGGGGCGGGCGCAAGCCGTCACATGGCGCGGATGACGGGGCAGTGCGGCGCGCGCGAAAAGACGACGCGCGCGCGGTGGCGGTGCCTGTGGCCGGCAACGGCGATGATCTTCCGGCTGGCGTGCGTGACCCGGGCGTGGCGAAGCCCCATCCGCCCTGCCTTGTGGAGCGCCTGGCTCGGCGAACAGGCCGAAACGTGCCGCGGCCGGCCGCGGTGGGGCTTATACATGTGCCCCCGGTCGCGGTGATGGCTGCCGGCGCTCGGACCCTGCTGGCCGAAGCTGAAATAAAATCCGTCGGCCTGGGCGCCGGCGGGCATCGCCGTCAGCGTGCCGAGGCCGAGAAGGGCTGAGAGAACTGCGGTTCTGATCGTGCGAAACATGGGGCTGCTCCTGGCTTTTCGCTCCATTCGCTTGCCGCGAACGGGTGAACAATGCCGGAGCCGGTCTGAACCGGGTGCGAACCCGCCGTTCACACGCCGTTCACGCCGATCCGATCTGCGCCTCCCGGGCGGCGCGGTCGAGGTGGAACGTGAGGCGAGAGATCAGCCCGTCGTCGACTTCGAAGAACATCCCCGCCGGCAGGCTGTAACGCTGGCCGCGGGCCTCGGGCAGGCCTTCCAGGGTCGAACGATAGGTGCCGTGAAGGGTGAATTCGGCTGCCGCCCGCACGCCGCCCGGGGCGGTCATGATGGCGACGTCGCTGAGCTCCTCACGGAAATGGCGGGCAGAAAGGCCGAGAAACCAGCGGAATTTCTCCTTGCCGATCTCGCGCCCGCCGCCGCTCTTGTCGCGGGCGACGTCTTCGGAGAGACAAGCCAGCATCGCCTCGTGGTCGCTGCGGTTGAAGGCGTCGAGATAGCGCTCGATCAACTGCCGGGTTCTTATCTCGCTCATGGCTCCTCCTGAAGAAGATAGGGAAGATAATCCTCCGGCTCGTCAAGCGCGTCCTCCTGCGCGGCCACGCGCCCGCGCACGGAGATGCCCGCCTGATGAACGGTTTCCGGGTTGCCCGAGACCAGGGGATGCCACCAGGCGAGATCCTTCCCGTCCGCCACCAGTCGGTAGGCGCAGGTCGCCGGGAGCCAGCTCAAGGTGCGGACGTTCTCGGGGGTCAGGCGCACGCAGTCATGCACGCGGGCCAAGCGGTGGGCATAGTCGGTGCAGCGGCACAGACCGGCATCGAAGAGGCGGCAGGCCACGCTGGTCCAGTGGATCTGGCCGGTGTCCTCGTCCTCGAGCTTGGCGAGACAGCATTTGCCGCAGCCGTCGCACAGCGACTCCCATTCCTGCGGGGTCATCGCCTCGAGCGGCTTCGTCTTCCAGAAGGGTTCCATGCCGATGATGTGGCGCGGCGCGCGTGCCAGGTCAAGCGCGGCGCCCGGCGGCGGTGCCGCGTTCGCATCCCAACGCGCGTCGCTCGTCGGGACCGTGCCCGGTCACCGTTCCTCTCCATGAGATTGGCGGGGATGCCGAAATGCCGGGGATGCGAAGCTGATGGGCGCCGATATCCAGGTCGAAATGCGCAAAGGGCCTCGTTCTTGTCCTTCAAGAGCCGGAACGAGGCTCTGCCGCCACTTTCCTGGCGGCCCCATCAGCGACAAAGCGTTCAGTTGCGGATCAATGCGCCATCATTTCGCTGACGATCTGGTCTCCGCTCAGCGAGGAGGGATAGTAAGTCGGCCAGTTGGTCACTTCTTCCAGCAAGGCCCCGCGGTCGTTTCCCCAGTAGAGGTGGTAGTGATCGGCCTGTGCGGGCGCGATACGGTGATCGCTGAACTGAATGAACTGTGGGGCCTCGTCGTCGCCTTCGGTCTTTTCGAAGATATAGCGCACGCCCCGATTGCCGGCTTCGTAGGTCAGGATCTCGTATCCATCAGCGGCGTAACGGCCCTCGATAGAATTGCCATCCTCGTGAAAGGTGACACTGTCGCCGCTGATGACGATGCGATCGACCTCGGTCCGATATCCCGTTTCGTAGTATGTCCGGTACCCCTCGGCGCTCTTGTCGCCATGCTCCGCCTTATGCGCCATGACCGGGTCGAGGGTGCCATCCTTCAAATAGGGGTAAACGGACTGCCAGTCGCCCTCCCAGTCCGAGAGCGGGCGTGCCTCAACTTGGTCGTCCTCGAAGAAACCCTTGTAGATGGCGTCGTCGGAACCGTGAGAATGGTCATGCGCCTCGTCACGGTCGTGCGAATGGTCGTGGGCCGAAGCATCGTCGGCGCTCCGGCTTCCCTGCGCCTGAGCCTGTGCCTGCGCAGCGAAAAGCAGCATCGAACCTATCGCCAGCGCGCCAACGTACTTGGTGATTGCCGTTTGCATTTTCCTGAACCTCTACTGATGGTGAATGGAGAACTAACGCCCGCTGGACGGTAACGTTATTACGTTACCGGTATGGCGTAACCGAATATCCGCGCTGTGGCAATGGGTCTTCGGAAAACGTCCGCTTCGTTCGCATCCCCGTCCCTGGCCACGGCGCTGCGCGTTTCCGGATTTCTTTCCGTATCGGACATTCAACCGAGCCACTCCGCCCGGCTGATCGGCTGGTTATCGCGTGCCCCGCGCGGGGCGGTTCGGGAACCAAGAGGTCCGTTCATCGCTTTACTGCGCCGAAGGGATTCCTCCATCTGAGGAGCAGCAAAATGAATATGACCCACAGATTCCTGGCCGGCACGTCGCTCTGTCTGCTTATGGCCGCGCCGTATCCCGCCTTGGCAAAGAATGCCGGGCCGGAGCGGCCGATCATGCTGGTGCAGGCAGAGGAGCCTCTCGAGACCGAACAGGAGGCGCCGGACGGATGTCCCGCTGGGACCGCGCTGGGAGCGGGCGGCGAATGCGTGCCGATAGAAGAGCAACCTCCGGCGGAGGAAGCGCCTCCCGAAGCGATCGAAGAAGCCCCTGCCGTCGAGGAACCTCCGGCGGAAGAGATTCCGGCCGAGCCCGCTCCCGAGGAGGTCACGCCCGAAGCGCCGGCCCCGGAAGAAGCAGCGCCCGAAGAACCCGCTCCGGAGGAACTCGCGCCTGAGGAGCCGGCCCCGGAAGAGGTCGCGCCCGAAGAACCCGCTCCGGAGGAACTCGCGCCTGAGGAGCCGGCCCCGGAAGAGCTAGCACCCGAAGCACCGGCCTCGGAAGAGCCCGCTCCGACGGAAGAGGCGCCCGCCGAGATGCAGACGGAGCCGATGACCGAACCCGAAAGTGAGCCGGCGCCGGAATCGCCTCAGGAGGAAGCACCCGACGAGGCCGAGGAGACGATGCCGCCCGCCGAAGAGGAGGCGCCTGCGGCTGAAGAACCGGCCGAGGACGAGGCAGCGCCGGTCGAAACGCTGCAAGAGCAGCCTGCCGCGCCCGAAGAACAAGACGAGCCTGCCGCGGCCCAGGAAGGCGAGGACGCCATGCCTGCCGAAGAGTCGGGGGAGGCCGGCACCGGGCAAGTCGAGGAGGCGCCCGCCGAGGCTGACGAGCAGATCCCCGCCGAAGAAACGGCGGAACCCGCCTTGGAGGAGGCCGCGCCTGAAGCGCAACAGCCTGCAGCGGAAGAGGCTGAGATTATGGAGAGCGGTGAAGAGGAGCTTCTTCCGGGAGATGCTGCGCCGGTGCTCGACAGCCAGAAGGAAGGCGCGGCCGACGCCGAGGCGGCCGGCCCCGCCGCCGCGGAAGAAGAGGCCGCCCCGCAGCCGGCGCAGGAACTCGAAGCCGAGTCGCTGGAAGGTGCCGCCGGCGCTGAGCCGGTGCCGGAAACGGACGCGCAGGCCCAGCAGAACATCATGGATCCGCAGCAGCTCCAGGCGGAGATCCGCTCGATCGTCGAGGAAGAGGGCGCGGCCATCGACTTGGGGCAAACGCCCGAGGACATGCGCATGCGGCGCGCCGAGATCTACCGGCCGCGCGAGAATGCCCGGGTGGTCGAGGAATACAACGACAACCGCACGATCGTCGAGATCAACAACCACTACTATGTGGAGAGCTCCGACTACGACCGCATCGTCATGCGGGACGACCGGGTCTACTACGAGGAACTGCGCGGCGGGCGGGTGCGTGAGGTGATCGAGCGCTCCGACGGGACTCGCGTCATCACCGTGCGCAACCGCTATGGCGACATCATCCGCCGCGTGCGTGTGACGCCCGACGGGCGGGAATACGTGCTGGCCTATCTGCCCGAAGACCGCTTCGATACGGCGATGCACTACGAGGATCTGGCGCGCGAACTGCCGCCGCTCAGGCTGACGATTCCCGTCAGCGACTATATCCTCGAGGCGGACAGGGTGGAGGATCCGGACCGTTATTACACCTTCCTCGACCAGCCGCCGGTGGAACCGGTGGAGCGCCTCTATTCGGTCGAGGAGGTGAAGTACTCGGCGCGCGTGCGCGACATGGTGCGGCGCATCGATCTCGACACGATCGAGTTCGAATTCGGCTCGGCGCGAATCGAGGAGAGCGAAATCGCCGATCTGGAGGCCGTCGCCGACGCCATTCTGCGCATGCTCGACCAGAACCCCGCCGAGACCTTCCTGATCGAGGGCCACACGGACGCGGTGGGGTCGGAGATGGCCAACCTCGCCCTGTCGGACCGGCGCGCCGAGGCGGTCGCTCGGGCCTTGAGCGATGTTTTCGGGGTGCCGCCCGAAAACCTGATCACCCAGGGCTATGGCGAGCAATATCTGAAGATCCGGACGGAACGGCGCGAACGGGAGAACAGGCGCGTGGCCGTGCGCCGCATTACCCCGCTCATCGCGCCGGTGGCGGCGCGCCAGTAGAAGCGCTTTCCTGCACGTTCCCGGATGACGGGAAGATGCGGGCAGGGCCCGGCCGGTTTCCCTCCGCCGGTCGGGTCTTCGTGCGTTCGGGTGCCGAAGCGGCTGCCGATGTCCTTTTGACAAGGGCGTGCCGATAGGAAATGCTAAGCGTTCGGTCGTGCCCAGTCGGGCCAATCACAAAAATGCTGCGGACGAGCGGGAGTGCGTCGATGAAATTCTTCAGGAGCAATGGCGGCCGCGTGCCGGGCAAGATTGCTGCGCTGGCGGAAGATGCCAGGGCCGGCCGGATGGACCGGCGCGAGTTTCTCGCCCTGGCGAGCGCCTTCGGCGCCACCACCGCCGGTGCCTACGCGATGGCGGGGCTTTCGGCGCCCGCGCCGGCTTACGCCCAGGAGCCGAAAAAGGGCGGCGTCCTCAAGGTCGCGATGTGGGTCAAGGATCCGAAGGATCCGCGCACAGCGGACTGGTCCGAGATCTCCAATGCCATGCGCCAGACGCTGGAGCCTTTGGTGAAGTACACGCGTGACTTCACGTTCGAGGGCAAGCTTCTGGAAAGCTGGGAGGTCAACGAGGACGCCACCCAGTATCTCCTTAACGTGCGCCAAGGCGTGACGTGGAACAACGGCGATTCATTTTCCGCCGACGACGTGATCTACAATCTCCTGCGCTGGTGCGACCAGACGGCCGAAGGCAACTCGATGGCCACGCGGCTTTCCGCACTCATCGATCCGGAGACCAAGAAGGCGCGAGAGGGCGCCATCGAGAAGGTGGATGACTACACGGTGCGGCTGAGCCTGCCGTCACCGGACATATCCATCATTGCCGGCTTTTCCGATTATCCCGGCCTGCTCGTGCATCCCAGCTTCGACGAGACGGGACGGGATTTCGTGGCCAACCCGATCGGAACCGGGGCCTTCGAGCTCGTCTCCTACGAAGTCGGCAATCGCGTCGTTCTGAAGCGGCGCGAAGACGGCAAGTGGTGGGGCGGCGAGGCCTATCTCGACGGTATCGAGTTCATCGATTACGGCCCCGACCCGTCGGCGATGATCAGCATGTTCGAGGCGGGAGAGATCCATACCAATTACGAGACCAACCCTGATTACGTCGACATCCTCGACGGGCTCGACCTCGTCCGCTCGGAGGTGATGACGGCGACGACGATCGTCGCGCGCACCAATGTCGAGAACCCGCCCTATGACGACCAGCGCGTGCGCAAGGCGCTGCAACTCGGCGTCGACAACGCCACGATTCTCGCCCTCGGCTACAACAATGCCGGCGAGGTGGCCGAACACCACCATGTCTGCCCGATCCATCCCGAATACGCCGAGCTTGCGCCGATCGCCCGTAACGCGGATCGTGCCAAGGCGCTGATGGAGGAAGCCGGCCAGATGGGGTACGAGCACGACCTCATCACGGTCGACGAGGACTGGCACAAGAACACCGGGGATGCCATCGCCGCGCAACTGCGCGACACCGGGTTCAAGGTCAGCCGCACCGTCCTGCCGGGCTCCACCTTCTGGAACGACTGGACGAAATATCCCTTCTCCATGACCAACTGGAACATGCGCCCGCTGGGAATTCAGGTGGTGGCGCTGGCCTACCGCACGGGGCAGGCCTGGAACGAATCCGCCTATTCCAACGAGGAACTCGACGCCAACATCGACAAGGCCTTGACCCTGCCGGATCCGGACGATCGGCGCAAGGTGATGCGCGAGATCGAGCAGCACATCCAGGACGCCGGCATCATCATCCAGCCTTATTGGCGCAAGCTCTACAGTCACTTCGTGCCGGCGGTGCAGAACCACGGCATCCACCAGACCTTCGAGATCGATCTCGAGCGGGTGTGGCTCGAGGAGGCCTGATAAGACACGGGGGCGGTCGGTGCCGGCCGCTCCCCAAGCAAGCAAGAAAGCTATGCCCCCGACGGGGGAGGGGAAACAGTGCTGCGCTTCATCCTTCGCCGGCTCGGTGTCATGGCGCTGACCATGCTGGTCCTTTCGTTCGTGGTGTTCTTCCTGGTCAATCTGGAGCCGAACCTGAAGAAGCTCGCCATCAGCCAGTTGACCATGCGCTCCTCGGCCGCCGAGATCGAAAGCTGGCTGCAGGAGTACGGCTACCGGCAGAACTTCTTCGTGCGCTACGGCCAGTGGGTGGGGCTCGTGCGCAAGCAGCCCAACATCGACTCCGAGACCGGTGCCGCCGTGCCGCGCTTTTCCTACTGCGACGAGCCGGCGGAACCGCGCTACTCCGGCATTCTCCAGGGCGATTTCGGCTGTTCCACGAAATTCAGGGAGCCGGTTGCGGAAAAGCTCGTTCCCGCGCTGGGCGCCACCGGCATCCTGATGTTCTGGGTCATGGCCGTCATGGTGCCGGTGTCGCTCCTCATCGGCGTTCTGGCGGGGATGCGCGAAGGGAGCCGGACGGACCGCACGCTTTCGGTCGCCTCGATCACCACCACCGCTACGCCCGAATACATTTCCGGGGTCATCTTCACCGTCATCTTCGCCTCGTGGCTCGGCTGGCTGAACGGCTCGGCCGCCTCGGCGACCAACAGCGGCGTGACGTTTTCCAACTTCACCCTGCCGGTGATCACGATGGCCATTTACGGCATCGGCTACATCGCGCGCATGACCCGTGCCTCCATGGTGGAGGTAATGACGCAGCAATATATCCGCACCGCGCGCCTGAAAGGTCTCAGCTTCAATGCGGTGGTGCTCAAGCACGCGCTGCGCAACGCGCTGATCGCGCCCTTCACGGTGATCATGCTGCAGTTTCCCTGGCTTCTGACGGGCGTGGTCATCGTCGAGGTGATGTTCCGCTATCAGGGTTTCGGCTTCACGCTGGTGGAGGCGGCGGCCAACAACGACATCGACCTGCTTCTGGCCTGCTCACTGGTCTCGGTGCTGGTGGTGCTTGCCACGCAGCTCGTCTCCGATGTCGGCTACGTGCTGCTCAACCCGCGCATCCGGGTGCGATAAGGGCCGGCCCATGCAGTTCGAGACACTCGGGTTCTTCGGTATCCTCTTCGGCGTTGTCGCGCGCTTCTGGCCGGTGTGGATCGGGCTCGGTACAGTCTTCATCCTCAGCACGCGCTACCGGAAGGTGCTCGGTCTTTACGGCCATCTCTTCGAGACCAAGGTCGGCATCGCCGGCCTGGCGATCTGCCTGTTCTGGCTGTTCACGGCGATCTTCGCGGATGTGATCGCCCCCTTCGGGGCCCTGGAGCAGATTCCGCTCCTGAAGAACGCAGCACCGGGGACGATCGAGCCGGAAACCGGCCTGCCTTTCCTTTTCGGCGGCGACCGCCTGGCGCGCGACGTCTTCTCCCGCATGGTGTTCGGCAGCCAGATCGTGCTCGCCATCGCGCCGGCGGCGACGCTCTTCGCGCTGATGGTGGGCACCACGCTCGGGCTGCCGGCCGGCTATTACGGCGGGCGGATCGACAGCGTGCTTTCCTTCCTGGCCAACCTCGTCCTGGCTTTCCCCGTCATCCTGCTCTTTTATCTGCTGGTTACGCCCGGGATCCGCGAAACGTCCATACCGCAGTGGCTGGCGGGCTTCTTCTTCGTCTTTCCGGTGATTTTCCTTTCCACGCTCTTCTACACCCGCTTCAGCGGCCGGCCGGGGCTTCTGGCGGTGCTCATCGGCGTGACCTTTCTCGTCGGCGGCTGGCTTTATGCGGGACTCGTCTTCAACGCCGACCCCCTGGGGATCGTCTCGCTCAGGCCGAACGAGCTCAACATCTTCGTGGCGGTCGTCTTTGCCTCGAGCCCCGGCGTGTTCCGGATCGTGCGCGGGCTGACCATGGACATCAAGACGCGCGACTATGTCGCCGCAGCCCAGACGCGCGGGGAGAACCCGTGGTACATCATGCTCTGGGAGGTCCTGCCGAATGCGCGCGGGCCGCTCATCGTCGATGCCTGCCTCAGGATCGGCTACACCACCATTCTTCTCGGTACGCTCGGCTATTTCGGCCTGGGGCTGGCACCGGAAAGTCCGGACTGGGGCACGGCGATCAAGGAGTCGAGCCGGCTTCTCAGGGCCTATATCCATCCCGCGCTGCCGCCGGCCCTGGCGCTGATGTCCTTCGTGCTGGGGCTGAACCTGCTCGCCGACGCTCTGCGCGAGCAGTCTTTGAAGGATTGATGCCATGCGGGACGTGAAACCAAGCTGCGTCATCCCGGAAGCCGGAGCGAAGCGGAGGCTGTGCGGAATCCACTCCGGAACGTGGATGTCTCGCGGAATGGATCCCGGACAAGCCTTCGGCTTTCCGGGATGACGGCGGAGCTAGCTTGCGGGAAGCGGAGACACCGCGTCGAACAGGACGAGAGCCAGCCATGAACGAAGCCGTGAGAATGGACCGGACCGGGGCGCAGGCGGTCGAGCCCATCCTGGAGATCAAGAACCTTTCCATCTCCTTCTTCACGCGGGCGGGCGAGATCCCGGCGGTGATGGATTTCTCCTGCACCGTCATGCCCGGCGAGGTGATGGGGATTGTCGGCGAATCGGGTTGCGGCAAGTCCACCGTCGCGCTCGGCATCATGCGCGATCTGTCGAATGCAGGACGGATCGTCGGCGGCCGCATCAGGTTCAAGGGCCGCGATATGGCCGAGATGAGCGAGGCGGAGCTGCGCCACATCCGCGGCAACGAGATCGCCATGGTCTATCAGGAGCCGATGGCGAGCCTGAACCCTGCCATGAAGATCGGCAAGCAGCTCATGGAAGTGCCGCTGATCCACGAGAAGGTGTCCAGGCAGGAGGCGTGGGAGCGGGCGCTGGAGATGGTACAGGCGGTGCGCCTGCCGGACCCGGAGCGCATCATGCGCGCCTACCCGCACCAGCTCTCGGGCGGCCAGCAGCAGCGGGTGGTGATCGCCATGGCGCTTCTGTCCAAGCCCTCGCTGCTGCTGCTCGACGAGCCGACCACCGCGCTCGACGTGACGGTGGAGGCGGGCATCGTCGAACTGGTGAAGGGGCTGAGCAGACAGTACGGCACGTCGATGATCTTCGTGTCGCACAATCTCGGCCTGATCCTGGAGACCTGCGACCGCATCACCGTGATGTATTCGGGCGAGGCGGTGGAGAAGGGCCGCGTCAAGGACGTCTTCGATGAGATGCGCCACCCATACACCCAGGGGCTGTTCCGCTCCATCCCGCTGCCGGGCGCCGACAAGAACGCGCGACCGCTGATCGCGATACCGGGCCAGCTTCCGCTGCCGCACGAGCGGCCGAGAGGCTGCAATTTCGGCCCGCGCTGCCCGCATTTCGAAGCCGGCCGGTGCGATGCCGGCGATGTGCCCATGGTTGAGATAGAAGGGCATGACCGGCACGAATCGCGCTGCCTGCGTTTTAACGAGATCGACTGGGCGGCGCTGCCGGAAGGCGTGGAGCGGACACACGCGCCGGTGGAACCGGGTGGTTCGGTGCTGAAGGTCGATGGGCTGAAGAAGTATTACCGGGTCGCTGCCAATGCCGTCTTCGGCGGCAGCGAGACGCGCACCGTCAAGGCCAACGAGTCGATCAGCTTCGAGGCGCGCGAGGCGGAAACGGTGGCGATCGTCGGCGAGTCCGGCTGCGGCAAGTCCACGCTCGCCAAGGTTCTGCTGGGGCTGGAAACGGCGACGGAGGGGACGGTCGCGCTCGGCGCGGCCGAGATCCAGGCTCTCCCCGTCGAAGAGCGGGACACCGACACCGTGGCCGGCATCCAGATGGTTTTCCAGAACCCTTTCGACACTCTCAATCCAAGCCATTCCGTGGGCGCCCAGATGATGCGTTCGCTCGAGAAATTCCGGATCGGCCGGACGATGGCCGAGCGGAAGAATCGCATGCTGGAGCTGCTCGATCTGGTGAAGCTGCCGCGGGCCTTCGCCTCGCGCATGCCGCGCCAGCTGTCCGGCGGGCAGAAGCAGCGCATCGGGGTGGCGCGCGCCTTTGCCGGAAACGCCAGGGTGGTGGTGGCCGACGAGCCGGTCTCCGCGCTCGACGTTTCGGTGCAGGCGGCGGTAACCGAGCTTCTGATGGACATTCAGCGTAGGAACAAGACCACGCTTCTGTTCATCAGCCACGACCTTTCAGTGGTGCGCTACCTCGCCGACCGGGTGCTGGTCATGTATCTCGGCCATGTGGTCGAGCAGGGCACGACGGAGCAGATCTTCGCGCCGCCCTACCACCCCTATACCGAGGCTTTGCTGTCCGCCGTGCCGATCGCCGACACGTCCGTCAGAAAGAAGCACATCGTGCTCGACGGCGACATTCCCTCGGCGCTGGACCCGCCCTCCGGCTGCCCCTTCCAGACCCGCTGTCCCTACAAGCATCTGGTGCCGGAAAACCGCTGCGAGCGCGAACTGCCGCCCTTCGCCGATCTCGGCGACGGCCACAGGAGCCTGTGCTGGCTGGGCGAGGACGTCCTGGAGAAAATGGAGCCGGTCATCCGCTTCGGCGCAGGGGATGGAGCGGACGCCCGGCCATGATGCTTGCCGAATACATTTCGGCGTGTCTAGGGTTCAAGACCCGCCGACAGGAGGTCTCCTTATGTTCGTGAAGTTCGCCGAATTGCCCGTCTTCGACCAGGACCGGGCGATCGCCTTTTATACCGAGAAGCTGTCGCTCACCGTGGCGGCGGATGTTCCCTACGGCCTGGGAGACTGGCGCTGGGTCGAACTGGCGCTGCCGGGCGCGCGAACGCATCTGCATTTCATACGCCGGCCGGACGAGAAGCCGTCGGACCTGCCCATACTCGTGCTGGTCGCGGAAGACCTGGAAGCCACTGTCGAGAGGCTCAGGTCCAACGGTGCCGAGATCATCACGGAGCCGCAAACGGCGCCCTGGGACAGGGACACCCTCTATGCGGAGTTCCGCGACAGCGAGGGAAACCGCATCGTCGTCAACCAGGAATGACAGGGCGGGGCGGCGGGCACCGCCCCTTAAAGCCTGTCAGGCGAACGCCTTGTCCATTCGGGCGAGCACGCCGTCCTGCTTGTGCAGGAAGCGGCGCAGCCGGTCGTTGTAATCGGCGACCACCGCGGTCTTGACCGAGGGACGCCCGGCAAGCGCGGCGCGCCACTTTTGAACCTTCGGCAGGCCGTCGAAGATGCCGAGATCCGTGATCTTGTCGAACACGTCGAAATAGCGGAAGGCCGGGGCGAAGACGGCATCCACCACGCTGAAGGCTTCGCCGGCGAAGTAAGGTCCGTCGCCGAGTTCGTCTTCGATCCGCGTGAATTTCTCCCTCAGTGCGGTGGCGGCACGGTCGAACGCCGCGCGCTCGCGCGTCGTCTCCAGGGTCCAGATGTCGGCGAGCGCCGCCGAGCCGATCTCCATCCAGGCGCGGTGGCGAGCGCGCTTGACCGGATCCGCGGGATGGAGGCGCGGCGGATAGGTCTCGTCGAGATATTCGACGATGGGCGAACTCTCGAACAGCACGTGCTCGCCGACTTTCAGCACCGGGACCTTGCCGCGCGGGGAGATGGCGAGAAACCAGTCCGGCTTGTCGGCAAGGTCGATGTCGACGCGCTCGTAGGGCACGTCTTTTTCCTTCAGCACGATCGCCGAACGTTGCACGTAGGGGCACAGGTCGAAGGAGATGAGGGTGAGTTTTTCCGGCATCGGGGCCTCCTTGGGGTTGCGTCCTGCATGGAAATTTCATGCATTTGCATCTATATTGGCGTTATCGGGCCGGGAGTCAATGTGAATGCAATTGCATCTAATCAAGAATTGGTGAACCATGGTCGAAAAACCGCATGAAGCCGCGATCGACGCCTGGATCGCCCTGGCACGCGCCCAGCGCGTGGCGACGAACCACGTCGAGGCGCGACTGAAGGAAGCGGGGCTTCCGCCGCTCGCCTGGTATGACGCGCTGTGGGAGCTGGAGAAGGCAGGGGAGGCGGGGCTGCGCCCGTTCGAATTGGAAACGGCGCTGCTTTTCGCGCAGTACAACCTTTCGCGTCTGGCCGAGCGAATGCGAAAGGCCGGTCTCATCGAGCGCCGTGCGTGCCCGCAGGACCGGCGCGGCCAGTTCCTGCATATCAGCGACGATGGGCGAGCCCTGCGGCGGCGCATGTGGGCTGTCTATGCGCAGGCGCTCGAAGAAGCCGTGGGCAGCCGGCTCACCGTGGAGGAGGCCGAGACGTTGAGCACCCTCCTGAAGAAACTGACCTGAGTGCGCCTACCGGATCGCCCGTAAGGTCTCTGGCCACTTCGCGCATGCATCGGTGCGAGACGTGCCTATTGTGGATGAAAGTTATCCATGATAAAAAATATCCAGGATAGGAGAGCATGAATGCGTATGGGTGAAGGCGTCGAGGCGGCAATCCATTGCGTGACGCTGCTTGCGGGCCTCGAGGAAGGGGCCACGCTGCCGGCGAGCGCACTGGCGACGTATCACGGCGTTTCGCAGAGCTATCTCCTGAAGCACCTGCAGGCGCTTGCCGCCGAGAAGCTTCTGGAATCCGTTCCCGGACCGCGCGGCGGCTATCGGCTGGCGCGCAGGCCGGAGCGTATCAGCCTGCTCGACGTCGTCCTGGCCGTGGAGGGGCCGTGCCCGGCGTTTCGCTGCGCGGAGATCCGACAGCGCGGGCCCGGAGCGCTGGAACCGGCAGCCTATGTGAAGCCCTGCGGCATCAACACCGCGATGCTGAAGGCCGAACAGGCCTATCGCGCCGTGCTCGCCGAGACCAAGATTTCCGATGTGGTGGCCGGGTACGAGGCGGACGCCGACCCACGGTCCATCGCATTCGGATGCGCCTTCCTGGCGCGCCACCAGCGGCCGCAGGCCGCATCTTCCCGCAAAGAGCAAGAGTAGAAAGGTCGTCCATGCAACCGCGTCTCAATTTTTATCAGGCATCCCCGGAGATCATAAACTCCGTGCGCGCGCTCAATACGGCAGTCAATGAATGCGGGCTCGAGAAGGAGCTTTTGCACCTCGTGAAGCTCAGGGCCTCGCAGATCAACGGCTGTTCCTATTGCGTGGACATGCACAGCCGCGAAGCGCGTGAAGACGGCGAGAGCGAGCAGCGGCTCCTACTCGTTGCGGCCTGGCAGGAATCTCCGCTCTTCACCGAGCGCGAGCGCGCGGCACTTTCCTGGACGGAAAAGTTGACGCGGCTTGCCGGCAACATGGTTGAGGACGAGGATTTCGATCAGGCGCGTGCGTATTTCAGCGACGACGAACTGGTGAAGCTCTCTGTAGCCATCGGCATCATCAATGTCTGGAACCGGCTATGCGTGCCGTTTCGCAGCATACATCCGGTAAAAGAGCTCGCACAGACGGGGTAAGGGCCAGGCGATGCGGTGGCGGGCCCCCTCTCTTGCGATTTCTAAGGCTTAGCTTTGCTAAACCTAAGAAATCGCTTTCTCCCCCGCCAAGGGGGAGATACTGCGGGCATCAATGCTGCCGCCAATCACAAGCCTTGGCGATTTGCGGCGAGGCATGCGTCACCCCTTTCTCCCCCTTGGCGGGGGAGAAAGCGATTTCAACATTTTAGCCGGAGTGCAACGGAGGCTAAGTGTTAGAAATCGCAAGAGAGGGGGTCTTCGGCCCGCGCTATTCGCTCTCCGCAAGCCCAGGGGCTCAGGGTGAACGGCGTCCGGGGCGGCTTACGCAACCTCACGCAAGACAGCGCGCAGGCAGTCCACGATCTCGTCGATCTGACCCTTTTCCACGATGAGCGGCGGGGACAGGGCGATGATGTCGCCCGTCGTGCGGATCAGGACGCCTTTCTCGAAGGCCTTCAGGAAGGCGGAGAACGCGCGCTTGCTGGGCTGGCCCTCGATCGGCTCCAGCTCGATTGCGCCGACCAGTCCGATGTTGCGGATGTCGATGACGTGCGGCGCGCCCTTCAGCGAATGGAGCGCTTCTTCCCAGTAGGGCGCGAGTTCGGCGCCGCGCGTGAGCAGGCCTTCCTCGTGGTAGGTCTCCAGCGTGGCAAGGCCGGCCGCGCAGGCGATCGGGTTGCCGGAATAGGTGTAGCCGTGGAAGAACTCGATCAGGTGCTCCGGCCCCTCCATGAATACGTCGTGGATCTCCTTCTTCACGAACACCGCGCCCATGGGGATGACGCCGTTGGTCACCCCCTTGGCGGTGGTCATGATGTCGGGCACGACGTCGAAATAGTCGGCCGCGAATGGCGCGCCGAGGCGGCCGAAACCGGTGATCACCTCGTCGAAGATGAGCAGGATGCCGTGCTTGTCGCAGATCTCGCGCAGGCGTTTCAGATACCCCTTGGGCGGGATGAGCACGCCGGTGGAGCCGGCCACCGGCTCGACGATGACGGCGGCGATGGTTGAGGCGTCGTGGAGGGCGACGATCCGCTCCAGGGCGTCGGCAAGGTCTTCGCCGTGCTCGGGCTCGCCGCGGGTGAAGCTGTTCTTCTCCGGCAGGTGGGTGTGGGGGAGGTGGTCGACGCCCGTCAAAAGCGTGCCGAACATCTTGCGGTTGGCGACGATGCCGCCGACCGAGATGCCGCCGAAATTCACGCCGTGATAGCCGCGCTCGCGGCCGATCAGCCGGAAGCGCGAACCCTCGCCCCTGACGCGATGATAGGCGAGCGCGATCTTCAGCGCCGTCTCGACGGATTCGGAACCGGAATTGGTGAAGAAGACATGGTCGAGCCCGGCGGGCGCCATGTCGACCAGCCTGTTGGCGAACTCGAAGGCGACGGGATGACCCATCTGGAAGGCGGGCGCATAGTCCAACTCGGCCGCCTGGGTCCCGATCGCCTCGGTGATCTTCGGCCGGCAATGGCCGGCGTTCACGCACCAAAGGCCCGAGGTGGCATCGAGGACCTTTCTTCCGTCATCGGCGGTGTAGTGCATGTCCTTGGCGGCAACCAGCATGCGCGGCGCCTGCTTGAACTGCCGGTTCGCGGTAAAAGGCATCCAGAAGGCGCTCAGATCGTTCGGCCTGGGCAAGTGCCGGTTGGGCATGAAGCGGTCTCCGTTCCGTTCCCCTGTCGTCAGGTTTAATGTCCTGCCGGTCCTGCAATACACGCTTTGACCATTCCGACCGATTATAATAAAAGGCCCGCTCGGGGGCGCTCGTTTTCATTATAATCATTGCAACGCCGGTTTGGCGCACCAGCCCTTCATGTTGCGCTGGGCCAGGGCGCGGGAAGGTCACGGATGAGGCCTGACGATAGCGCGGAATTGACGGGTGAGGCCGGCCGCACGCGCATCCAACGGGAAAGGCGCGAAGCGATCCTCGAGGCCGCACTCGAGGTCTTTTCGCGCGACGGGTTTCGCGGGGCGACGCTCGACCGCATCGCCCTGGTCGCCGGCATGTCGAAACCCAATGTGCTCTATTATTTTAAGAGCAAGGAGGCGATCTTCCTCACGCTGGTCGACCGGATCATGGAACTGTGGCTCGCCCCGTTGCGCGCGATGGATGCGGGCGGCGATCCGGTGGCGGAAATCCGTGCCTACATCAGACGCAAGGTGGAGATGTCGCGCGACTTCCCGCGCGAAAGCCGGCTCTTCGCCAACGAGATCCTCCAGGGCGCGCCGCGCATCCTGCCCTTCTTGCAGGGCGAGCTGAAGGCGCTGGTCGACGAAAAGGCGGCCATCATCGGCGCGTGGATGCGGCAGGGACGGCTGAAGGCGCTCGACCCCCACCACTTCATCTTCGCCATCTGGGCGACCACGCAGCACTATGCCGATTTCGACGTGCAGGTGTGCGCGGTGCTGGGGCCGGAAAGAAGCGGCGAGCGGCGCTTCGAAGAGGCGGCGCGGTTTCTGGAGGGGTTGTTTTTGGGGTGAGGGGCGCGGCTTTTATGGCCGGGGATAAAATTCGTCGCTCGGATGGGTGGCGAATCTCCTGAGACGATGAGGAACAAGATGACGGAACAGCAGACGTTGGACGCGCTTGTGCAGCGTTTCGTGGACGTCTGCCTTGCTCAAGACGACGCGCTGAGAAATCTGGACACGCGCCGCTATAACAAGCTCTACGATCAGTTGACGGTGGTAGCCGAGGAGTTGAAGTCTCGTGATGGCGATCAACGCCATCAGCTGTTGGAATTGTATAGTCATCCCAATGCACAGGTGCGCTTGAAGGCGGCAATACATACCCTCACGTGTGATCGCGACGGCGCGTTGCAGGTGCTTCAGCAGATAATCGACCGCAAGGAACAGCCTCAAACGCCATATGCCTGGGGCATGCTGGATGCAATCCGAGAGGGACGTTATGTGCCGCGTTGAGTGGCGGTACGACGCGGGAGTGCGGAAGCCATCAAGGCAAAGCTCTCATCTTCGACAACGAATGGTCGTTCAGTGCACGGAAATCGGGGTGGCTCAGTACGAGGCAATTCTTGATCTCGATGCACGCCGTCACAATCGTCCCTTGTCTTCGCCCGCGCCGAGGTCCAGTTTCCCCCGATGAGAGATGTTTACGGATCGATGGGTTTGGGTGTAGCGCTCGGCGTGGGGATCGGCGCCGTCTTCGGTGTGATGATGGACAATATCGCGATGGGGATCGCCATCGGGATTGCCGTCGGTGCCGGCATCGGGGCTGCATTCCACGCCTCAAGGGACGAATAGGTACGGCGACGGACGCCGCCCCCTACCGCCCCTCCCGGATATCCGTCAGCGTCCTTGCCGGCGTGATCGCCTCGGGGTCGAGCTTCACTTCGATGATTGCCGGGTTTCCGCTTTCCCGTGCGCGCTCGAAGGCTCCCGCGAAGTCTTCCGTTTTCTCCACCGTCTCGCCGTGGCCGCCATAGGCGCGGGCAAGCGCTGCGAAATCGGGATTTTTGAGGTCCGTGGCGGAGACGCGGCCGGGGTAGTGGCGCTCCTGGTGCATGCGGATGGTGCCGTAGGTGCCGTTGTTGACCACGACGACGATGATCGGAAGATCGTACTGGACGGCGGTGGCGAATTCCTGGCCGTTCATCAGGAAGCAGCCGTCGCCGGCGAAGGCGACGACCTGGCGGTCCGGGAAGAGGTCCTTGGCGGCGACGGCGGCAGGCGTGCCGTAGCCCATGGAACCGGAGGTGGGGGCTGCCTGGGAGGCAAAGCCGCGGAAGCGGTGGAAGCGGTGCACCCAGGTGGCGTAGTTGCCGGCGCCGTTGGTGAGGATCGCGTCGTCGGGCAGGTTTTCTTCCAGCCAGGCTATGACGGGGCCCATCTTCACCGGGCCGGGGCCGCTGTCGGGCGGGGTGGACCAGGAAAGATAGGCCGCGTGCAGGCGCTCCGTCTCCTCGGCCCAGGCGGGAAGCGCCTCCGGGTTGAGGTCCCGAAAGGCGGCGGCGAAGGCCGCCGGCGTGGCGTTGATGGCGAGCGCCGGACGGTAGACGCGGCCGAGTTCGCTCGCATCGGCATGGACATGCACCAGGGTCTGGTCGGGATAGGGGCTTTTCAGGAGCGTGTAGTCGGAGGAGGGCATCTCGCCGAAGCGGCCGCCAACGAGGAGCAAGAGGTCGGCATTCCTGATGGCCTCGGCGAGCTTCGGGTTGGGGCCGATGCCCACGTCGCCGGCATAGGAGGGGTGCAGATGATCGAACAGCATCTGCCGGCGGAAGGAGCAGCCGACGGGGAGCGCCCAGCGCTCGGCCGACTTCTGGAAGGCGGAGACGGCCTTCTCATCCCAGCGCGTTCCGCCGAGGATGGCGAAGGGGCGTTCGGCGTTGGCAAGCAGCGTTGCGAGCTCTTCCATCTCGTGATGGCCGGGGCGGGTCTCGACCGGCGTGTGGGGCAGGGCGGCCGGCGCTTCCGCCCGGCTCGTCAACATGTCCTCGGGAAGGGCGATGACGACGGGGCCGGGGCGGCCCGAGGCGGCGACGGCAAAGGCACGGGTGAGAAGCTCGGGGATGCGGGCTGCATCGTCGATCTCCGTCACCCACTTGGCCACCGGGCCGTAGAAGGCGCGGTAATCGACCTCCTGGAAGGCCTCGCGGTCGCGGATACCGCGCGCCACCTGGCCGATGAAGAGGATCATCGGCACCGAGTCCTGGCTGGCGATGTGCACGCCGGCCGATGCGTTCGTGGCGCCGGGGCCGCGGGTGACGAAGCAGATTCCCGGCCGGCCGGTGAGCCGCCCGTGGCAGTCGGCCATCATCGCCGCCCCGCCTTCCTGGCGGCAGACGATGGTGCGGATCTTTGAATCGTGGAGGGCGTCGAGGACGGCCAGATAGCTCTCGCCCGGAACGCAGTAGAGCCTGTCGACGCCGTTCACCTCCAGCGCTTCGACGATGAGCTGTCCGCCGGTCTTCATGGCTTTCTCTCTTCCAGATCGTGCAAAATCTCTTCCGTGTGCTCGCCGAGCCGCGGGCTGGGGCGTTGATAGGCCAGCGGCGTTTCGGACATCACCATGGGCGCGCGCACGGAAGGCAGCGTGTTGCCGTGTCCGTCCTTCAGATCGCGCCGCATGCCGCGCGCGATCGTTTGCGGGTCGGAGAACATCTCGGCGATGGTGTTGATCGGGCTGGCGGGCACGCCGGCAAGCCCGAGCTTTTCCAGAAGCGCATCGCGCGCGAAGGCCTTCAGCTTCGGGGCGATCTCGGCGTGCAGCCGGTCGCGGTTGGCGACGCGCGCCGCGTTGGTGGCGAAGTCCGGCTCGGTGGCAAGGCTCGAGCTGCCGATCACGGCGCAGAAACGGGCGAACTGACCGTCATTGCCGACGGCCAGGATGAAATGGCCGTCCTCGGCCTCAAAAACCTCATAGGGACAGATATTCGGATGGGCGTTGCCCATGCGCTCAGGCGAGAGGTCCGAGACCAGGTAATTCAGGTTCTGGTTGGCGAGCACGGAAATCTGCGCGTCAAAGAGAGCCATGTCGATGAACTGGCCCTGACCGGTCTTTTCGGCATGACGGAGGGCGGCCTGGATGGCGATGACGGCGTAAAGCCCGGTGAAGATGTCGGTGACGGCCACGCCGACCTTCTGCGGCTCGCCGTCGGCGGGACCGGTGATCGACATCAGGCCGGACATGCCCTGGATGATGAAATCGTAGCCCGCCCGCCCCGCATAGGGCCCATCCTGGCCGAAGCCGGTGATCGAGCAGTAGACGAGGCGCGGGTTGATCTCTTTCAGGCTCTCGTAGTCGAGGCCGTGTTTCCTGAGCCCGCCCACCTTGAAGTTCTCGATCAGCACGTCCGCCGAGGCGATGAGCTTCAAGAGGGTGGCGCGGTCTTCCTGCCTCTTGAAGTCGAGGGCGATCGAGCGCTTGCCCCGGTTGCAGGCGTGGAAATAGGCGGCGGAAAGGTTCTCTCCATCGTGGCCGGTCACGAAGGGCGGGCCCCAGTGCCGCGTGTCGTCACCGCCGTTAGGGTTCTCGACCTTGATCACATCCGCGCCGAGATCGGCAAGCAATTGCCCCGCCCAGGGGCCCGCCAGGATGCGGGCGAGTTCGATGACGCGGATTCCCGTCAGTGGAGGTGCGGCCATCGCGTGCTGGTGGCTCCCGTTCTATTCGTCGGGGTTTGGCGTATTTCCGCCCGCGCCCCGGAAACATCAAGCCCCTACATGCGTTCCCCTGACAAGACAACCACGCAGGACAGGGAGGCTGTCATGCAGATCCGTGAGCTCATGAGCACATCCGTCGACATCGTCGATCCCAACACCACCATCCGGGACGCCGCCAGGAAGATGCGTGCGGACAATGTCGGCGCGCTGCCGGTCGGCGAGAACGACCGACTGGTGGGCATGGTGACCGACCGCGACATCACCGTGCGGGCCGTGGCCGAGGAACGCGCGGCCGGCAACACGACCGTGCGCGAGGTGATGTCAGAAAAGGTCTTCTACTGCTTCGAGGACGAGGAGCCGGAGCGGGCAGCCAAGGTGATGAGCGAGCATCAGGTGCGCCGCCTGCCGATCCTGAACAGGGACAAGCGCCTGGTCGGCATCCTCGCGATGGCCGATCTCGCCCGCGGTGACGGTGAGGCGGCCGAGCACGCGCTGGAAGGCGTCTCCGAGCCGAGCGACGATCCGCGGCGCATGTGAGCGGGTGCGGCGGGCCAGCGAGGCGTTCGTCGCTGCCGAAGGAGATCAGGTCGGGTCACCTGACGCGCGTCGGCCCGGTTGAACGGAGCGAGGATCGTGATCATTCCGTGACTCGTCCATGTTCCGGAATGGATCCCGGACAGCCTTCGCCTGCCGGCTGCGGCTTCCGGGATGACGCGCGTTGGGAATCAGGCCTCCTCGCAATACTTCCCGACAGACTCAGCGGCGGGCGCGCACGCCTGCGGCCCAGTGCGTGAAATCCTGCATGATGTCGAGGCGGTTCAGCTCGTTGAGAGATTCGTGGCGGGTTTCGGCGTAAATCCTTGTTTCGAGATTCGAAACGCCGGTCCGCTTGAGCCGTGCGGCAAGCTGTTTGACCGCGCGCCCGCGGGCCGTGACGGGGTCTTCGGCGCCGCCGGCAAGGTGTATCGGCAGGTCCTTCGGGATGGCGGCGAGGCCGTCGGCAATCAGAAGCTCGATGGCGAAGATGGTCCGCCACATCGCGATGGTCGGGGGCCAGCCGCACAAGGGATCGGCGATATAGGCATCGACCTGCGCGCGGTCGTGCGAGAGCCAGTCGAAAGGGGTGCGGGCGCCGGGGGCCGCGCGGGCCCAGGCCTCGAACGTGAAGCGCGGCATGAGGCGCGAGGGGACGTCCGAGCCGAGGCGGAAGCGCT
>NZ_JBHSUM010000067.1:0-22025 GCF_042660605.1 Nitratireductor sp. GCM10026969 | reverse complement strand
CGCCGACGAGGAAGACGCCGCCCGCATGGCCCGCCTCGCGCAGTGCGAAGGCGGCGCGCACGCCGCACGCGCCCGCGCCGATGATGACGATATCGCCCATCGCCGTCAGGCCACGTCGATGAAGACGCGGCCATTCTCCACTTTCACGGGATAGGTCTTGAGGTTGATGCAAGCCGGCGCGCCCTTGGCCTCGCCCGTGCGGTAATCGAAGCGGCCATTGTGCTTCGGACATTCGATGATGTGGTCCATCACCAGCCCGTCTTCGAGGTGCACATGCTCGTGCGTGCACAGGCCGTCCGTGGCGAAGAATTCGTCCTCGGGGCTGCGATAGATGGCAAAGGTGCGGCCGTCGTGATCGAAGCGGATCAGGTCCTCTTCATCGACATCGTCGGCGGCACAGGCTTCCACCCATTCGGCCATGGCTTGTCCTCCCTTCGTTGCTATTCGGCAGCGGCGGCCGGCAGCGCCAGGTCGTGAAACTCGGCCCGGTAGGGCTTTGCCGACGGCGGCAGTTCGCGCTTGATGAAATAATCCTCGTAACGAAGCTGTCGCAGGAAGGTGGGCAGCATCTCGCGGTAGCCGTCGAGGATCGACCTGTTCGGTGCCGGCAGGTCGTGCTTGATCATCTCATGCAGCTTCGGCAGCGCGTGGTAGGGCACCATGGGGAACATGTGATGCTCCACATGGTAGTTCATGTTCCAGTAGATGAAGCGGCTGATCGGATTCATGTAGACCGTGCGGCTGTTGAGCCGGTGGTCGGTGACGTTGTCGGCCAGACCGCCATGCTGCAAGAGGCCGGTCATCACGTGGTGCCAGGCGCCGTAGAGCCGCGGGCCACCGATCAGAAGGAAGGGCAGGATCGAGCCCGTCGAGATCGCCGCCGCGGCGGTGGCGGCGTAGATCGCCACCCAGATCCGGGCAATCCGCACCACCTTCGACTGCTCCTGCTCGGGAATGAACGTCTTTTCCTCCGCGCTGACGATGCCGGCGGCGTTGCGGACCATGTCGATCGTCGCATGCCAGACGTCGATGATGCCGAAGAAGTTGAGCACCAGGCGCGCAAGATCGGGCGGGCGCATGACGGCGATTTCCGGATCACGACCGACGATGATCGTATCGGTGTGGTGGCGCGCGTGGCTCCAGCGCCAGGTCACCGGGTTGCGCATCATGAAGAAGGAGGCGATCTGGTAGACCGCGTCGTTCATCCAGCGCGTCTTGAAGGCGGTGCCATGGCCGCATTCGTGCCAGCGCGAGTCGCCGGCCGAGCCGTAGAGCACGCCGTAGGTCAGGAAGAAGGGGATCGACCACACCGACGGCCAGAGCCAGACCGCCGCCCCTGCAAACACGGCCATCGAGCCGAGCCAGACGATCGTGTCGCGGATGGCCGGCCCGTCGCTGCGCTTCATCAGCGCCTTCATCTCCTTGCGGGGAATGTCCGTATGATACCATTCCGCCGAGGCGAGGCCGGTTTCCACCGCGCGCCGGGCGTCGGGGCCGACGAGGCTGTAGTCGCGTTTACCCATGCCGTCTTACCTCCTCCAATGGCGTCGATGCTATGCAGGGCCGGCACGCAGCTCAAGATCAATGCAATCTTTTCTATCATTTTCCATCAGGATATGATGGAATTGGATGATGGCTATGATTGCGGGAGGAATTGATGGGTAGGCGGCCCACCATTGCGGATCTGGCGCAGAAGGCGGGCGTGAGCGTCGCCACGGTGGACCGCGTGCTGAACGGCCGCCACCGGGTGCGCGAGGAAACGGCGCGGCGGGTCTACGAGGCGGCCGAGGAGATCGGCTATCACGCCACCGCACTCATCCGCCAGCGCATCACCGCCGGCCGGCCGAAGATGGATTTCGCCTTCCTGCTGCAGAAGGAGAAGCAGCCCTTCTACCAGGCCTTCGGCGAAGCCTTGCGGGAGGCGGCCGACGCAATGGCCGACGTGCGCGTCAATGCGCATATCGAATATGTGGCAAACCAGACGCCGGCGGCGGTGGCCGAGCGGCTGGAGGTGCTCGGCCGCAACGCCCAGGCCATTGCCGCCACCAGTCTCGACCACCATGCCGTCACCCAGGCCGTGGACAAGCTGAAGGCGGAGGGAAAGCCGGTCTTCTCGCTCCTGTCCGATTTCGCCCAAGGGGTGCGGGAAAGCTATGTCGGGCTCAACAATCTGAAGGTCGGACGCATGGCCGCGTGGCTCATTTGCCGCACCGCGCCGCGCACGGGCAAGGTGGCGATCTTCGTCGGCAGCCACCGCTGGCACGGGCATGAGCTGCGCGAAACCGGCTTTCGCAGCTATTTCCGGGAATATGCGCCGCAGTTCGAGATTCTGGAGACGCTGGTGAACATGGAGACCCGCCAGGTCACCTACGAGGCGACGCTCAGTCTTCTCGACCGACACCCGGACATCGCCGGCTTCTACGTGGCCGGGGGTGGGATGGAAGGCGCCATCGGCGCGTTGCGCGACGAACCGCCCCATCCGCTGCCGGCGGTCGTCGTCAACGAGCTGACGCCCGATTCCGCCGCCGCCCTGCAGGAGCATCTGATCGTCGCCGCCATCGCCACGCCGCTGCCCCGGCTCTGCCGCCTGCTTCTGGAACATATGGCGAGCGTGGTGCGCAACGGCCCGTCGGAAACGCCGGGCCAGATCTTCCTTTCGCCCCATCTGCATATTCCTGAAAGTTTATGAGGTTTGAGAGGGGAGCAAGGACGTTAAATCTATCACTGATGATAGTTCTTCTTTCAAGAATGCGTTGACCGGCGCGGCTCCTCTGCTCATGCTCGTGGATGGGAAGCCTGACATTGGGAGGAGCCTTGAGCATGGTCGCGCACGATCCGGTTTTCGCACTCAACCACATGTGTGCGCCTGATCTTTCCATTTCCGCTCTTTGCGAACTTGCAAGGGATCTCGGCGCGGCCGGTATCGAAATCCGCAACGACATCCCCGGCAATGCGATCGCCGACGGCACGCCGCCGGCCTCGGTGGCGCGTGCGGCCGATGAACATGGAATGCGCATCCTCTCCATCAATGCGCTGCAGCGTTTCAACGCCTGGGACGGCGCGCGCGAAGAAGAGGCGCGGGCGCTTATTGCCTACGCCCGCGCCTGCGGGGCGGAAGCCCTGGTGCTGGTGCCGACCAATGACGGCACGGGCCGCGCCAACGGCGAGCGGCAGGCCAATCTGCGCATCGCGCTGAAGGCCTTGCGGCCGATGCTCGCGGAGGCAGGGATCGTCGGCCTGGTCGAGCCGCTCGGGTTCGAGACGTCGTCGCTGCGCTGCAAGGCCGAGGCGGTGGAGGCCATCGAGGCCCTTCAGGCCGGCAGTACGTTCCGTCTGGTCCACGATACGTTTCACCACCATCTGGCCGGCGAAACGCAGTTCTTTGCCGCGCATACGGGCCTGGTCCACATCTCCGGCGTGACCGAAGGCGCCCTCGAAACCGTCCGCATGCGCGACGGGCACCGGGTCCTCGTCGATGACGGCGACCGGCTCGGCAACATCGGTCAACTTCGCACGCTGATGGACGCCGGCTGTACGGGCTGCGTCTCCTTCGAGCCGTTTTCCGAATCTGTGCACCGGATGCCCGACCGCCAGGCCGCGCTGGCGCAAAGTATGCGCTTCGTGGCGGAGGGTGTGCGCCGATACGCCGCCTAAGGCTGTGGAATTTCCTTGACGGTGCGGACAAAAATGGAATAAATATTTTATATCGTCGCCAATATGGCGAGAATGTTCCATTCTCGAGAGAGGAGAAGCGGCAGGGTGGAGCCTGCGGAGGTCTTCCCTCCGGCGCCTGCTTCCCGCCTCGGAATTCCGGTCAAACCGGGTGCCGCCGGACACCCAACCCGTGTGGAGGAGCAACCAAATGAAGAAGCTTTTGCTGGGCGCGGCCGTTTCGGCGCTGATGACCACCTCGGCCATGGCCGAGACGATCGGCGTCTCGATGGCGCTGTTCGACGACAATTTCCTGACCGTCCTGCGCAACGGCATGCAGGACTACGCCGCCGAACTGGACGATGTCGAACTGCAGATCGAGGACGCACAGAACGATGTCGGCAAGCAGCTCAACCAGATCCAGAACTTCATCGCTTCCGGCGTGGACGCGGTCATCGTCAACCCGGTCGATACCGATGCCACCGTGGCGATGAGTAAGGCCGCCGCAAACGCGGGCGTGCCGCTCGTCTATGTCAATCGCGAGCCGGTGAATGTCGACGAGCTTCCCGAGAACCAGGCCTTCGTGGCCTCCGATGAGCGCGAGTCCGGCACGCTGGAAACGCAGGAGGTTTGCCGGCTCCTGAAGGAGCAGGGCAAGGATGAGGGCGCCAAGATCGTCGTCATGATGGGCGAATTGTCGAACCAGGCCGCGCGCATGCGCACCCAGGACGTGCACGACGTGATCGCCACAGACGAGTGCTCCTTCATGGAAATCGTGGAGGAGCAGACCGCCAACTGGCAGCGCACCGAGGCCGCCGATCTGATGACCAACTGGCTTTCGGCCGGACTCCAGTTCGATGCGGTGGTCTCCAACAATGACGAGATGGCCATCGGCGCCATCCAGTCCATGAAGGCGGCGGGCATTTCGATGGACGAGATGATCGTCGGCGGCGTGGACGCCACGCAGGATGCCCTGGCGGCCATGAAAGCCGGCGATCTCGACGTGACCGTGTTCCAGGATGCCGCCGGCCAGGGCAAGGGCGCCGTCGACACGGCGCTGAAGCTTGCCAACGGCGAAGGGATCGA
This sequence comes from Nitratireductor sp. GCM10026969, assembly GCF_042660605.1. Classification (NCBI taxonomy): domain Bacteria; kingdom Pseudomonadati; phylum Pseudomonadota; class Alphaproteobacteria; order Hyphomicrobiales; family Phyllobacteriaceae; genus Nitratireductor; species Nitratireductor sp. GCM10026969. Next base: position 17,288 of record NZ_JBHSUM010000067.1, on the reverse strand, counting down.
GGACCAGAAGGTCTACATTCCCTTCCAGCTCGTCACGCCCGAGAACATGGACAAGTTCACGAGCATGAACTGATGACGGCCGTTCCGGCGGGCAGGCTGCCTGCCCGCCGGCGGTCCGGCACCCGGTCCGGCACCGGGTGCCTCAAAGGGAGGTCGGCATGGCGGAAAGAACTGTCACGAGCCAGGCGGAACCGGTTGCCGCCCCGGCGGTCACGGAGAGCGGCAGGAAACCGCGGTCCCACGAGCTCAATGCGCTCATCGGCCTGGCGGGCATAGCGCTCATCTTCGAGATTCTGGGCTGGGTGTTCCAGGGCCAGAGCTTTCTTTTGAACACGCAGCGCCTGAGCATCATGATCCTTCAGGTGGCAGTCGTCGGCATCATTGCCGTCGGCGTCACGCAGGTGATCATCACCGGCGGCATCGACCTGTCGTCGGGCTCCATAGTTGGGCTGACGGCGATGGTGTCCATGAGTCTGGCCCAGGTCAGCAGCTATCCGCGCGCGGTCTATCCGAGTCTCACGGACCTGCCGGTCGTCATCCCGGTGCTGGCGGGGCTCGCCTGCGGATTGGCCGCCGGCTTCATCAATGGCGCGCTTATCGCCTACACGCGGATTCCGCCCTTCATCGCCACGCTGGGGATGATGGTCACCGCGCGCGGTGCGGCGAAGTGGTACACGCGTGGCCAGCCGGTTTCCTTCCCGACCGATAGTTACGCGGCCATCGGCCAGGGCATGATGCCGGTGGTGATCTTTCTCCTGGTTGCCCTGCTGTTCCATATCGCCCTGAAATACACCGTCTACGGCAAGCATACCTATGCGATCGGCTCCAACGAAGACGCGGCACGGGTCTCCGGCATCAATGTCGAGCGGCACCTGATCCTGGTCTATTCGATCGCCGGCATTCTGGCATCGCTGGCGGGCATCGTCATCGCTGCACGCGGGCTGACCGCGCAGGCGGGCATGGGCATGATGTACGAGCTGCAGGCCATCGCCATGGCGGTGATCGGCGGCGTGTCGCTTTCGGGCGGCCGCGGTACGGTCGTCGGCACGGTCATCGGCGCCGTAATCTTCGGCGTCATCATCTCCGGTTTCACCTTCCTGCGGCTCAGCGCCTACTATCAGGAGATGATCATGGGCGCGATCATCGTCGCCGCCGTGGTGGCCGACGTCTACCGTCAGCGGTTCCGGACAAGCGCGCGGTGAGCCGCGAGAGGCGTGGGAGGTAAGGAAATGACCCAAAGTGACCCCCGGATCGTCCTTCAGACGGAAGGCCTGTCCAAATATTATGGCGGCGTGCATGCGCTGGAGGACGCAGACTTCACGCTCCATGAGGGCGAGCACGTCGCCATCGTCGGCGACAACGGCGCCGGTAAATCCACCTTCGTGCGCCAGATCACCGGCGTGGAGCAACCGACGGCCGGCAAGATCTTCTTCGAGAGCAGGGAGGTGGAGTTCCACAGTCCCATCGATGCGCGCGACGTCGGCATCGAGGCGGTGTTCCAGAACCTGGCGCTCGCCGACGACCTCGACGTGCCGTCGAACATCTTTCTCGGACGCGAGGAGGTTTACTTCAATCTCGGCCCCTTCAGCTTCCTCAACGAGAAGAAGATGGTCAAGCGCTCGATGGAGGCGCTGGAACGCACCGGCGTGAAGATCCCGAACCTGCGCAACAACATCGCCAACATGTCGGGCGGGCAGCGCCAATGTGTGGCGATATCGCGCGCGGCGAGCTTCGCCTCCAGGCTGATCATCATGGACGAGCCGACGGCGGCCCTCGGCGTACAGGAGACGACGCAGGTGGAGAACATCATCCGCGGCCTGAAGGAGCAGGGCATTCCGCTCATCCTCATCAGCCACAACCTGCGCCAGGTCTTCAATCTCGTGGACAAGATCTGGGTCTTCCGCCGCGGCCGTATCGCCGGCATGCTGGAGGCCGACAAGACCGACGGCAACGAGGTGGTCTCGCTGATCACCGGGGTGAAGTCCGGCGTGCACGAGAACGCGAGCTACATCTGATCTCCGCCCTTCCGGCGGCGCAGGCCGCAGGAAGGGCACCGTCGCAGCAAGTGTAACCATTTCGGACCCGTCATGCAGAACAAGGACACACGCGCCGTCATCGTGGGAGGCACACAAGGGCTCGGCCTCGCCATCGCCCGGCAGCTTGTGGAAGAAGGCTGCAGGCAACTGGTGCTCTCCGGGCGCGATCGCGAGAAGGGCCGAGCCGCCGCGACGGAGCTTGCGGCCCTCGGCTGCGAGGCACATTTCGTGGCCGCCGACCTCGGCGTTGTCGACGATTGCCGTGCCCTGATCGCCGAGGCGGGCCGGCTTGTCGGACCGCCCAACGCCCTGGTGAACGCCGCCGCCGCTTGCGACCGGGGTTCGCTGCTCGACACCACGCCCGAGGTCTGGGCGAAACTCATGGATGTCAACGCACGGGGGCCCTTCTTCACCATGCAGGCCTTCGTGAGACAGGCATTGGAGCATCGGCTGCCGGCCTCCATCGTCAATATCGTGTCGATGGTCGTCCATTGCGGACAGTCCTATCTGGCGCCCTATTCCGCCTCCAAGGCCGCGCTCGCCAACATCACCAGGAATACGGCCCAGGCCCACCGCGGCGATCGCATCCGCTGCAACGCGATCGCCTGCGGCTGGATGGACACGCCCGGCGAGGACGCCACCCAGAAGCGGTTTCACGGCGCCTCGGATGACTGGCTGGCCGAGGCCGAGGCCAAGCAACCCTTCGGCCAGCTCGTCAAGCCGGCCGAGGTGGCGCCGCTTGCAACCTATCTGCTCTCGCCGCACTCGGGCGTCATGACCGGGGCGGTGATCGACTGCGACCAGAACGTGGCGGGGGCCTATCCCGAGTAGGCCCGTTGCGAACCGAAAAGAGCAACCTTCCAATTGTGAAAGACAACGGAAAATGACAGTGAAATTCGGCCTCCTCGGCGCCGGGCGCATCGGCAAGGTCCATGCCAAGGCGATCTCCGCGAACGCGGATGCGGAACTCGTGGCCGTCGCCGACGCCTTTGCCGATGCGGCGAACGCCATCGCTTCCGCCTATGGCTGTGCGGTGCGTACGGTCGAGGAGATCGAAAAGGCTGACGATATCGACGCCGTCGTTATCTGCACGCCGACCGACACACACGCCGACCTCATCGAGCGGTTCGCCCTGGCGGGCAAGGCGATCTTCTGCGAGAAGCCCATCGACCTCGATCTCACCCGCGTGAGATCCTGCCTGAAGGTGGTGGAGGAAACGGGCGCCACGCTGATGGTCGGCTTCAACCGCCGTTTCGACCCGCACTTCGGCGCCGTGCGTGCAGCGATCGACGAAGGCAGGATCGGCGATGTCGAGATGGTGCAGATCACCTCGCGCGATCCCGGCCCGCCGCCGGCCGGCTACATCAAATCGTCCGGCGGCATCCTGCGCGACATGACGATCCATGACTTCGATATGGCGCGCTTCCTGCTCGGCGAGGAGCCCGACACCGTCTTCGCCACGGCCTCGGTCCTAGTCGACCCCGAGATCGGGGCGCTCGGCGACCATGACAGCGTTTCGCTGGTGCTCACCACCGCGAGCGGCAAGCACTGCGCCATCTCCAACTCGCGTCGGGCCACCTACGGCTACGACCAGCGCATCGAGGTCCATGGCTCCAGGGGTGCCGTCTCGGCGGAGAACCAGCGGCCGGTTTCGATCGAGGTCGCGACCGTCGAGGGCTACACGAGGCCGCCACTGCACGATTTCTTCATGACACGCTATACCGAAGCCTATGCAGCCGAGATGGCGGCCTTCATCGCCGCCGTCTCCGGCGGTCGGCCGGCCGCTCCCACCGGCGAGGACGGGCTCAAGGCGCTGGCGCTGGCGGAGGCCAGCTACCGTTCGCTAGCCGAGGGCCGGGCCGTGAAGATGTCGGAGGTGATGTGACCGCGGCCCGGCTTCGGCCGGGGAGGTTTAGAGAGGCCGTGGAGCGACGGCAGGGAGAGATGATCTCCGGGACTGAAGGACAGCGCATGGACGCACGCCCTGCACCGGCCAGCATCGAAGAACTGCTCGACCGCATCGTCGAGGTCGCCGATGACCTTCCGAAGCGGCTCAGGCAGTGCGCGGACTATGTGGCCGCCAATCCCGAGCGTATTGCCGTCTCTACGGTGGCCGAGATCGCCGAGGCGGCGGGCGTAAAGCCTTCGGCCTGCATGCGTTTCTGCCAGGTGCTGGGCTTTTCCGGCTTCTCCCAGATGCAGCGCCTCTTCCGCGACGCCTACGCGCAGAACTGGCCGGACTACGCGACACGGCTCGAAAAGCTGCGCGAAAGCGGGACGGGCAGCCCGACCGCGCTTCTGGCCGAGTTCATAGATGCGGGCCGGACATCGCTGGAAAACCTCGCCACGACCGTGGACCCGGACATTCTCGAATCGGCGATCGAGGTGCTGTCGAAGGCGCGCATGGTGCACATCGTCGGCTTGCGCCGGGCATTCTCCGTTGCCGCCTATCTAGCCTATGCATTCGAGAAGATGAACGTGCCGACCATGCTTCACGATAGCGTCGGCAAGCTCGACAGCCGTCATGCCATTCGCGCCGGCGACGCCGTGATCGCGGTGACCTTTTCGCCCTACTCGTCCGAGACGGTGGAACTGGCGGATGCCGGTCGTCGCGCCGGCGCCGACGTGGTGGCGATCACCGACTCGCCGGCAAGCCCGCTGCGGCCGGTGACACAACTGCTGCTCACCGTGTCGGAGGCCGATTTCGGCGATTTCCGCTCGCTTTCGGCCACGCTGTCGCTCGCCGTCACACTGGTGGTCGCCGTGGGGACGACAGCCGATCGGATCCGCGAAAAAGGATGAGGGAAGAGTAACATGGCAAAGCCCCTCGACGTCATCACCATCGGCCGCTCCTCCGTCGACCTTTACGGCGCCCAGGTCGGCGGCCGGCTGGAGGACATGGGCTCCTTCAACAAGTATATCGGCGGCTCGCCGACCAACATTGCCGCGGGCGCGGCGCGGCTGGGGCTCAAATCGGCGCTGGTCACGCGCGTCGGCGACGAGCATATGGGCCGCTTCATCCGCGAGGAGCTTGAGCGTGAAGGTGTCGATGTACGCGGCGTAAAGACCGATCCGGAGCGGCTGACGGCTCTCGTGCTCCTCGGCATCCGCGACCAGGAGCAGTTTCCGCTGATCTTCTACCGCGAGGATTGCGCCGACATGGCGCTCTGCGAGGACGACATCGACCCGGCCTTCATCGCCGAGGCGCGCTGCGTCTGCGCGACCGGCACGCACCTTTCCCACCCGCGCACGGAAGCGGCGGTGCTGAAGGCCCTGCGGCTTGCGCGCGAGAGCGGGGCGAAGACCGCGCTCGATATCGACTATCGCCCCAATCTGTGGGGACTTGCCGGCCACGGCGCCGGCGAAAGCCGCTTCATCGAGTCCGGGCGCGTGACGGCCAAGCTGCAGAAGACGCTGCCGCTATTTGACCTGATCGTCGGGACGGAGGAGGAGTTCCATATCGCCGGCGGCTCCACCGACACGATTGAAGCGCTGCGCACCGTGCGCCGGCTGACCGATGCCGTGCTCGTGTGCAAGCGCGGCCCCATGGGGGCGGCCGCCTTCACTGACGACATTCCCGATACGCTGGATGAAGGCGTGGCGGGCGAGCACTTCCCCATCGAGGTCTTCAACGTGCTGGGTGCCGGCGACGGCTTTATGGCAGGGCTCCTGAAAGGGTGGCTTACGGGCGAGGACTGGCCGACCACGCTGAAATACGCCAACGCCTGCGGCGCCTTCGCCGTTTCCCGCCATGGCTGCACGCCGGCGTATCCCTCGTGGGAGGAGCTGCAGTACTTCTTCCGCACCGGCATCCGGAACCGAGCGCTGCGCAAGGATGCCGCGCTCGAGCAGGTCCACTGGTCCACTACACGCAAGGGCGAACGGTCGGAGATGCGCGTCTTCGCCTTCGACCACCGCATGCAACTCGAGGAGATGGCCGACGACATCGGGGCGCCGCGCGCGCGCATCGGCGATTTCAAGGTGCTGTGCCTGGAGGCCGCGCAGCGGGTAGCCGGCGGCAACTCCGGCTACGGCATCCTGTGCGACGGCAGGCATGGGCGCGAGGCGCTCTACCGCGCCGCCGGCAGCGGGCTGTGGATCGGCCGCCCGGTGGAATGGCCGGGCTCGCGCCCGCTCGAACTGGAGCCGGAGATCGGGCCGGATTTCGGCGGGCTGGTCGAATGGCCGCTGGAGCACGTGGTGAAGGTCTTGTGCTTCTATCACCCCGACGATGACGCGGAGGTGAAGGAGCGGCAGGAAGATGTGGTCAAGCGTCTCTTCGCTGCCAGCCGCCGCAACCGGCTGGAGATGCTGCTCGAGATCATCCCTTCGAAAGTGCGCGCCGCGGACGCCCAGGCTTCCGCCGCCGTGATCGAGCGCTTCTATGAGATCGGCGTCTATCCCGACTGGTGGAAGCTCGAGCCGATGACATCGCACAAGGCATGGGAGAATGCCTGCAACGCGATCACGCGTAACGATCCCTACACCCGTGGCATCGTGGTGCTGGGGCTCGACGCGCCAGCGGAGGAACTCGAGGAGAGCTTCACGGTCGCCGCCGGCTTCGATCTGGTGAAGGGCTTCGCCGTGGGCCGCACCATCTTCGGCGAGGCCGCGCGGCGCTGGCTTGCCGGCGAAATCGGCGACGATGAGGCCGTCTCCTCCATGGCGCGCAAATACGAAGCCCTGTGCGCGGTGTGGGACCGCGCGCGGGCCGAGCAAGGGAGGGCCGCATGAAGACGATCCGATTGACCGCCGCGCAGGCCGCCATCCGCTTTATCGCGGCGCAGATGAACGAGGACGGCGTGCCGTTCCTTGCGGGCGTCTGGGCGATCTTCGGCCACGGCAATGTGGCCGCCCTCGGCGAGGCGCTTTACGCCGAGCGCGAGAAGCTGCCCACCTATCGCGGCCACAACGAGCAGTCCATGGCCCATGCGGCGATCGCCTATGCCAAGCAGCTTCGCCGCCGCCGCGCCATGGCCGTCACCTCCTCCATCGGCCCCGGCGCCACGAACATGGTGACGGCGGCGGCACTCGCCCATGTGAACCGCCTGCCGGTGCTCTTCCTGCCGGGCGACGTGTTCGCAAATCGCGGGCCGGACCCGGTGCTGCAACAGGTGGAGGACTTTTCCGACGGCACGGTGAGCGTCAACGACTGCTTCCGCCCGGTCTCGCGCTACTTCGACCGCATCACCCGGGCGGAGCAGCTTCTGACGGCGTTGCCGCGCGCCTTCCGCACGATGACCGACCCGGCCGATTGCGGCCCGGTGACGCTCGCCTTCTGCCAGGACGTGCAGGCGGAGGCCTATGACTGGCCGGAAAACTTTTTCGAACCGAAGATCTGGCGGCAGCGCCGCGTGCAGCCCGATCCGGTCGAGGTCGAGGAGGCGGCGAAGATCATCGCAAACGCAAAGGCGCCGGTGATCGTCGCCGGCGGCGGCGTGCACTATTCCGACGCCCACGAGGCGTTCCAATTCTTCATCGAGGCCCATCAGATCCCTGTGGTCGAGACCCAGGCCGGCAAGTCGGCGCTGCCTTGGTACCATCCGCTCAATCTCGGTCCGGTCGGCGTGACCGGCTCGTCCAGCGCGAATACGCGCTGCGCCGAGGCAGACGTGGTCATCGGTGTCGGCACCCGGTTCCAGGATTTCACCACCGGCTCATGGTCGCTCTTTTCGCGGCCGGGGCGCCGGCTCATCAGCCTGAACGTCAACGCCTACGACGCGGTCAAGCATGGCGCGACACCCCTTTGCGCGGATGCCTGCGTCGGGCTGGAGGCGCTGTGGCGCGCGCTCGGCGACAAGCGCTTCGATCCGCCCCAGCCGAAGCTGAAGGCGGATTGGTTCGCCGCTGCCGACGCGGTGACGGCCGCGCCGACGGACACCAACGCGCTGCCGACCGACATGCAGGTGATCGGCGCCGTGCAGCGCGCGGCGACCGAGGATACCGTTGTCATGTGCGCGGCCGGCACCATGCCGGGCGAACTGCACAAGCTGTGGAAGGCGGGCCGTCCCGGCTCCTACCACATGGAATACGGCTATTCCTGCATGGGCTATGAGATCGCCGGCGGGATGGGCATCAAGATGGCCGAGCCCGACCGCGACGTGGTCGTGATGGTCGGCGACGGCTCCTACATGATGATGAATTCGGAGCTCGCCACGGCGGTGACGATGGGCATCAAGATCACCGTCGTCGTCACCGACAATCGCGGCTTCGGCTGCATCAACCGGCTGCAGATGTCGACCGGCGGGGCCGAGTTCAACAATTTGCTCGACCATGCGCACCACGTGAACCCGTCGCAGATCGACTTCGTCGCGCATGCGGCGTCGATGGGCGCGCATGCCGAGAAGGCGGGCTCGATCGCCGAACTGGAGGATGCCCTGGCGCGTGCCCGGGCGGCCGACGGGCCGTTCGTTGTCGTCATCGATACCGATCCCTATCCGTCGACCGAGGCCGGCGGCCACTGGTGGGACGTGGCCGTGCCGGAAGTCTCCGAGCGCGAGCAAGTCAACACGGCGCGCGCCCGCTACGAGGCCGCGCTCAAGGAGAGAAGCTGAACATATGATCCGCTACGGCACAAATCCGATTGCCTGGTCCAACGACGACGATCATTCCATCGGCGGGCATATCCCGCTGGAGCAGTGCCTGCGCGAGGCGGCCGAGATCGGTTTTGCCGGCATCGAGAAGGGGCACAAGATGCCCTCCGACGGTGCGACACTGAAAGAAGTGCTGGCCGCGCATGGACTCGTCTTCGTTTCCGGCTGGCATTCGACCAACCTGCTCGTCAACGACATCGAGACCGAGAAGCGCTCCATCCAGCCGCATCTCGACATGCTGAAGGCGAACGATTGCAAGGTCTGCATCGTCTGCGAGACCTCGAACGCCATACACGGAAACGATGCCGTGGCGCTGAAGGACAAGCCGGTGCTGGAGGAGGAGAGGTGGCCGGCCTTCTGCGCCGGCGTCGAGGCCCTGGCCGAATACGCCGCGGGGCAGGGCATTCACCTCGTCTATCACCATCATATGGGTACCATCGTCCAGACCCGTAAGGAGATCGACCGCCTGATGGCGGGCACCGGGCCGGCGACGAAGCTGCTGCTCGATGCGGGCCACGCCTGGTTCGGCGGGGCCGATCCGGTGGACCTGGCGCGCGCCTATGCAGATCGCGTCGGCCATTTCCATGCCAAGAACGTGCGCCCCGAAATCCGCAGGCAGGTGGAGGAGGACGGGCTCTCCTTTCTGGAAGGTGTGCGGCGCGGTGTCTTCACCGTGCCTGGTGATCCCGAAGGCGCGCTCGAGTTCACGCCGGTGCTGAAGGTGCTGGCCGAGCACGGCTATGACGGATGGCTCGTCATCGAGGCCGAGCAGGACCCGCTGAAAGCGGATCCGGTCCGCTATCAGTCGATGGGGCTGAAGGCGCTGCGCGAGGCCGCGTGGGCAGCCGGTCTGGACGCGTCCTGAGGGCTGTCTATATTCGCCTGATGAACAAGCTCTTCGATCTCGACCATCCCTTCTTCCGTCCGCTCTGGCGGCGCGTGGCGGTCACCGCCCTGTGCCTTGGCTGGGGCGCCTTCGAATTCGCCTCGGGCTCGCCCTTCTGGGGCACCCTGTTCGGCGGCCTCGGCCTCTATTGCGTCTGGGGCTTTCTCCTGAACTACCAGCCCCAGGACGGCACAGACAACGAGAACTGATAGGAGATGAAGCCAATGCCCGACCTCCTGGTGAAACCCGCAGGCAGTGCCGGCAAGGTGCACGACGTCACCCCGCGCACGGCCGGCTGGAGCTATGTCGGTTTCGGCCTCTACCGTTTAAAGCCGGGAGAGACCGCCCAGGAGGAGACAGAGGACACCGAGGTGATCCTGGTGCTGGTCGAGGGCAAGGCGGAAATCGGTGCCGGGGACAAGGATTTCGGCGAGCTCGGCGAGCGCATGGATGTCTTCGAGCGCCTGCCGCCGCATGCCGTCTATATCCCCAACGGCTCTCATTGGCGGGCGACGGCGACGACGGAATGCACGCTCGCCGTCTGCGCGGCTCCGGGCAAGGGCGGGCACGACGCCCAGGTGATCGGGCCGGCCGGCATTTCGCTCGTCGAGCGCGGCAAGGGTGCCAATACGCGCTTCATCAACAATATCGCCATGGAAGACCGGGACGTCGCCGACAGCCTGCTGGTAACGGAGGTTTATACGCCCCAGGGCAACTGGTCCTCCTATCCGCCGCACCGGCACGACGAGGACGACTTCCCCGACATGACCTATCTCGAAGAGACCTATTATCACCGCCTGAACCCGGCCCAGGGCTTCGGCTTCCAGCGGGTCTTCACCGACGACGGCGATCTCGACGAGACCATGGCCGTCGAGAACCACGACGTCGTGCTGGTGCCGCGCGGTCACCACCCCTGCGGTGCGCCCTACGGCTACGAGATGTACTACCTCAACGTCATGGCCGGCCCCCGCCGCGCCTGGCGCTTCAAGAATCATCCCGACCACGACTGGATCTTCCAGCGGGATCGGGAGCGTTGAGGGACAGAACATGTGCCGTGTCGTTGAATCTGCATTATGATCGACACAGATAGACGGTTACAAAGCGCCAACGCCGGAGATTGGCGGAAACCTCCTCCTCCTTCGTCATCCTCGGGCCCGACCCGAGGATCCATGCCGTAACGGTGACGATGAGCTCGGCGTTTCCGGCATGGGCGCCCGGTGCCGGAAGCGCCGGGTGAGCGCGGAGAGGGAACGGCATGGATCCCAGGGTCTCCACCTCGCTCAGCTCGGCTCCGCCCTGGGATGACGAAGGTGGGCGATGTTGCCGGCTGACCGGCTGCGTCGACGCCCGCCATGTGCTTGCTGCTGGGCGCGAGTTCTCTCCTGTCGTCATCCTCGGGCTTGAAGGATCATGCCCAAACGGTGCAGCGCCGCCAGCGATCCTCACACTGGGAGCAGCCTCACCCCTCCGCGAATGTCAACTGGACCTTCACCGCCTGGCTGCGGTCGCCGGCGCGGGCGAAGGCGGCTTGGGCTTCCTCCAGCGGATAGGAACCGGAGATGATCGGGCGCACGTCGATTTCGCGGCGGTCGATGAGGCGCACGGCCTCGGCGAACTCCGGGTCGAAACGATGCGAGCCGATCAGGTGGATCTCCTTGCCGACCAGGAGGTTTGCAGGAATCGGAAGCTCGCCGGTCACGCCGAGCTGCAAGATCGTGCCCTGCGGGCGTACGGATCGTATGGCGCTGGAAAGCGCCGGACCGGCGGCGGAGCATTCGAACGCAAGATCGAAGACGCCCTTGTCCGCGCAATAGGGATCGAGCGCGTCCGCCTCGCGCGCCACATTGACCGTCTTCGTTGCGCCCATTGCACGCGCGACTTCCAGCACGGCGTCCTGCAGATCGGTAACGACGATTTCGGCCGCCCCGGCATGGGCACAAGCGGCCGCCGTCAAGACACCGATCGGCCCCGCGCCGGTGACCAGCACGCGCTTGCCTTTCACCGCACCCGCCCGGGCAAGAGCGTGCAGGCAAACGGCGAGCGGCTCCGCGACCGCGGCTTCGGCGAGGCTCGTCTCAGGGCCGACTTTCACGCATTGAAAGGCTTCCGCCACGATCAGGTCGCGAAAGCCGCCCTGTTCGTGGGGAAAGCGGAGCGCCGATCCGTAAAAACGCATGTTCAGGCAATGCTGGCGCAGCCCCTGCCGGCAATAAGTGCATTCGTTGCAGGGCCTACTCGGATTGAGCGCCACACGGTCGCCCCGTGACAGACCTTCGACCGCATCGCCCACGGCTGCAATCGTGCCCGCAACCTCATGGCCGAGAATGATCGGCTCGCGCACCCGGATCGGACCGAAGCCGCCATCGTGATAATAGTGCAGGTCCGAGCCGCAGATGCCGCCGGCGCCGATGCGCACCAGGACTTCGCCAGCCCCCGGTCCTTCCACCGGCTGACTTTCGATGCGGATGTCGTGCGGGGCGTAGAGACGGCAGACCCGTGTTTCCATCGTCAGTGCCTCAATCGAAGATAACGGAGGGGAGCCAGGTCGAGAAGACCGGGAAATAGGAGACCAGCAGCAGAACGATGATGTTGGTCAGAAGGAAAGGTGCAATGGCCCGCACCACCGGCGCCAGCGGCAGCCGCGCGATACCCGCGCAAACGAACAGGCACACGCCGACCGGCGGCGTGGTCAGGCCGATCATCAGGTTCAGCACCGCGAAGGTGGCGAAGTGCAGCGGGTCGACCCCGACGCTCTGCGCGAGCGTCAGCAGCGGCACGAAGAGAACGATCAGCGCGGCGATGGTCTCCATGAACATGCCGATGAACAGCAGGAAGAGATTGATCAGCAGGATGACGAGGAACTTGTTGTCGGTGACCGACAGCACTGCCTGCGCGACCATCTGCGGGATGCGCTCGGAGACGAGAATCCAGCCGAACACGTTGGCGAAGCCCACCAGGGCGAGGATGGCGGCGGACGAAATGGCGCTGTCGATGACGACCTTCGGCACCTTCATCAGCGGCAGTTCGCCATAGATGAACACGCCGACGATAAAGGCATAGACGCTCGCGACGACCGCGGTCTCCGTCGGCGTCATCATGCCGGAGAGAAGCCCGCCGACGATCAGCGCCGTCATGGCAAGTGCCCAGAAGGCGCTCAGGAAGGAGCGGCCGAGTTCAGCGAAACCCTGCCAGGGCTGGTGCGGAAAGCCGCGCCTGACAGCAATGATGTAGACCGTCACCATCATGGCGAGGCCAAGCAGGATGCCGGGAATCGCGCCGGCCATGAACATGCGGCCGACGGAGATGCCCGACAGCGAGCCGACGATGATCATGGGCACGCTGGGCGGGATCATCGGACCCACGGTGGAGGAGGCGGCCGTGACCGCGGCGGAGAAGTCGCCCGGATAGCCGACCTTCTTCATGCCGGGAATCATCACCCCGCCGATGGAGGCGGCGTCGGCCACGGCCGTGCCCGAAATGCCGCCGAAGAGCATCGAACCCGCGACATTGGAAAGGCCGAGGCCCCCGCGCATCCAGCCGACCAGTGCATTGGCCATACGGATGATGCGCTCGGTGATGCCGCCGTGGTTCATCAGGTTTCCGGCGAGGATGAAGCCGGGGATGGAAAGCAGCACGAAGACGTCGATGCCGGCATACATCTTCTGCGGCATGACGACGAGCGGAATGCCGGCCGAAAGGAGATAGCACATGGAGGCGAGCCCGAGCGTCACCGCTACGGGAATGCCGGCGGCCAGGCCGCCGACGAAGACGCCGATCAGGATGGCGAGACTCATTGCGGCGTATCCGCATCGGAGACGGGGCGCCCCTCGCTCCGCCCGGTCAGCATCGCCAGGGCACGCAGAAGGGCGAACAGAAGAAGACAGCCGATCAGGACGAGCATGGCGCCATGGATGTAGCTCATCTGCCAGCCGAGCGCCGGTGAGGTCTGGAAATTGCCGATCATGGCGAAGCGCCAGGAAGGCACGATGAGCGCGGCGCAGAGCGCGACGGTCGCCGCCGCCGACACGAACCGGAGAATGAAGGGGAGCCGGCCCGGCAGCGCCTCGCTGACGATGTCCACATTGACGAGGTCGCCGGACCGATAGGAAAGTCCGACACCGAAGGCCGTGAGATAAAGGAGTGCGAAACGCGTGAGCTCTTCGGTCCAGACGGGCGAGCGATTGAAGACCGAGCGGCCGAGCACCTGCACCAGGACCGAAAAGATCAGCACCGCAAAAGCAAGGCCCACCGCGAAGCGGAAAAGCGCGATGATCGCCGCGTAAAGCTGTTTCCACATGGCCGGTTCGGCTCCTCGCGAGACGGGCGGAGAAAGCGGCGGCGGTTTCCCGCCGCCGCCTTTGAGTTTACTGGTTGAAAAGGTCTTCGACGACCGGCCGGATTTCCTCGTTCACGTTCTTCAGAACGGCATCTTGGCCTTGTTCGGCAAAGGCCTCCTGGTCGACCTCGACGAAGGTCATGCCGGCTTCTTGAAGCGTGTTTGCGAGGCGCTCCTCATCCTGGAGGAACAGCTCGCGCTCATAGTCCTGCGCGCGCCGGGCGGCTTCCATCACCGCCTCCTTGTCCTCGTCGGAAAGCTCGTTCCAGGTCATCTCGGAGATGGTGAGGTAAATCCAGGAGCGCACGTGCTCGGTCAGGTTCACGTGGCTCTGGACCTCGTTGAAGTTCGCCGAATGGATGAGGGCGAGCGGGTTTTCCTGACCGTCGATGGTGCCGTTCTGCAGCGAGGTGAACACCTCCGAGAAGGCCATCGGCGTGGGGCTCGCGCCGAGCGCGTCCCAGAAATCCACGAACAGCGGCACGTTGGGCACGCGCAGCTTCATGCCGTCGAGCTCGTCCGGCGAGGTAATGGGGCGGTTGGACGTCAGGTTGCGCGGCCCGCGCGCGAAATAGGCGATGGGGCGGATCTGCGCCCGCTCGATGATCTGCTGTTCGATCTGGTCGCCGATCTCGCCGCTTGCCACCTCGTCCATGTGCTCGAGGCTCTTATAGGCGTAGGGAACGGCGAGAAGCGCGGCCATGGGCGCCCAGTTCTGCAGGCTCTCGCCGGTGATCGTCATGTCGGCCGTGCCGAGCTGCATGCCGTTGATGAGGTCCATCTCCTTGCCGAGCGACTCGTTGGGATAGACCTCGACGGTGATGCGCCCGTCGGTGAGCTTTTCGAGCTCCTCGCCGAACTTTAAGGACGCCTTGTGCCAGCTGTTTTCCTCGTTGGCGAGATGGCCGAGTTGCAGCGTTCGTTCCTGGGCGACGGCGGAGCCTGCCAGCACAAGCGCGCCGGCGAGGCCCGCGAGAAGCGTCTTTGCGAACGGTTTCATCGTGTTTCCTCCGTTTTGGTGGGTTCGGTTTGGTTCATCTGCCGTGCTCCGCCGTCTCGAAGAAATCCGGGCGGGTTGCCGCGATGGTCGGCAGATCGGTGAGGATCTTGCGCAGATGCGTGCGCATTGCCTCGGCCGCGCCTTCCGGATCGCGGCGAATGATGGCGTCGGCGATATTGCTGTGCTGGATCACCAGTTCGCGCTTGGAAAAGTGCAGGGCGCTCAGATAGCGCACACGGTCCATCTGCAGCTTGACGTCCTCGATCACCTTCCAGGCGTAGGATTTGCCGGCGGCGTCGGCGAGCGTGCGATGGAAGCGCTCGTCCAGCGCCAGGAAGGCTTCGGCCTCGCTGTCGGGCAGTGCCCGCTGGCGGGCGATCTGGTCCTCAAGCGTCCGCACCAGCCCTTCGTCGACATTCTCGGCCACCAGCTTGACGATGTCGGCCTCGATCGCCTCGCGCACGAAACGCGCGTCCATCACAGCGTCGGGGGAAATCTTGCGCACCAGCGTCCCGCGCTGCGGGCGGACCTCCACAAGCCCGTCTTCTGCAAGCTTGATG
This sequence comes from Nitratireductor sp. GCM10026969, assembly GCF_042660605.1. Lineage (NCBI taxonomy): Bacteria > Pseudomonadati > Pseudomonadota > Alphaproteobacteria > Hyphomicrobiales > Phyllobacteriaceae > Nitratireductor > Nitratireductor sp. GCM10026969. The sequence continues at coordinate 1,877 of NZ_JBHSUM010000067.1, read as the reverse complement.
AAGGCTTCGCGCACGGGCTGGCGGCTGAGCGAATAGGTCCTTGCGACCTCGGATTCGGAAATGCGGCTGCCCGGCGGAAGGTCGGCGCTGACGATCCGCTCGCGCAGGATGCGATAGAGCTGCGGGCCGATCGGCACCCCTTGCTCCAGCGTCCAGTCCGTGCGCGGCTCGATGTTCATCGCTGCTATCCTCCAGGGTCCTTTTCTAATGCCATACTTCCATACTAGTCAACAGATAGATTTCTTGATACCAGCCATGGTAGCGGCATATGGGCGTCCGGCGCCGTGCGACGATCGATGGTCGCACGTCCCGGCGCGGTGAACGACGAAAAGGGTGGAGCATGAGGCAGACGTGGCGCTGGTTCGGGCCGAAGGATCTCGTTTCGGTGGATGAAATGCGGCAGGCGGGCGTCGAGGGCGTGGTCTCCGCCCTCCATCACGTGCAGAGCGGCGCCGTCTGGATGCCGGACGAGATCACCCGCCGCCAGCGCGAGATCGCCGTCATGGGCGGCGGTGCTCCTTCGGGCCTTAGCTGGGAGGTGGTGGAGAGCCTGCCCGTCTCCGAGGACATCAAGAAGCAGAAGGGTGCCTGGCGCGAGCACATCGCCAACTACAAGATGAGTCTGAAGAACCTCGCCGCCGCCGGGATCGAGACCGTCTGCTACAATTTCATGCCGGTCCTCGACTGGACCCGGACGGATCTCGCCTGGCGCCTGCCCCATGGCGGCACGTGCATGCGCTTCGACTATGTCGACTTCGCCGCCTTCGACATTCATATACTTGAGCGCTCCGGCGCGCGCGCGGATTTCCCCGAGCCGGTGGTCGAGGAGGCGGCCCGCCGCTTCGCCGAAATGGATGAGGCGCGAAAGGCCGCACTCGCCCGCAACGTCGCCTTCGGCCTGCCCGGGGCGGCGGAGCACCTGACGCTCGAGGGGCTGAAAGCGCATCTTGACGAGTACGGCGCCGTTTCGCCCGAGCAGTTGCGCCGCCATTTCATCGCTTTCCTCGAAGAGGTGGTGCCGGTCGCCGAAGAGGCCGGCATCCGGCTGTGCTGCCATCCAGACGATCCGCCTTTCCCGCTCCTGGGCCTGCCGCGCATCATGTCGACGGAGGCCGATTATGCCGCCGTCATGCAGGCGGTCGACTTGCCGGCCAACGGGATCACGCTGTGCTCGGGCTCGCTCGGTGCCCGGCCCGACAACGATCTGCCGGGCATGATGCGGCGGCTCGGCGCGCGCGTGCATTTCCTGCACCTGCGCAACGTCAGGCGTGACACGGAGGCATTGGTCGGTTCCTTCTACGAGGCCGAGCATCTGCAGGGAGGTACGGACATGGTGGCGCTCATTGCCGAAGTGGTGAAGGAAGAGGCGCGCCGCAAGGCGGCCGGCCGCGCTGACCATTCCATCCCCATGCGCCCGGATCACGGGCAGGACATCCTGGACGACCTGAAGCGCCGGGCGCAGCCGGGCTATCCGGCGATCGGCCGCCTGAAGGGGCTGGCCGAGCTGCGCGGCATCATGACGGCGCTCACCCATCAGCAATACGGGCTGGCGCAATGACCGGGCGGCTGAACGCAAAGACGCTGGCCGGCCTGCCGGCTTCCCTCGGCCGGCCCGCCTACGATCCGGCCGATCACGGCGTCGGGATCATCCATATCGGCGTCGGCGCCTTCCACCGTGCCCATCAGGCCGTCTACACCGATGCCGCGCTGGGCCAAGCCGCCGCCGACTGGCGGATCGACGGGATTAGCCTGCGCAGCACGGAGATCGCCGATGCGCTCAACCCGCAGGATGGCCTGTTCACGCTCATCGAGCGCGGCGCGGCCACATCGGCGCGCATGATCGGCAGCATCCGCCGGGTGATCGCCGCCGCGCGCGA
>NZ_JBHSUM010000066.1:0-22047 GCF_042660605.1 Nitratireductor sp. GCM10026969 | reverse complement strand
CACGCTGGCGTTCGCGTGCGGGCGGCAAGGCCTCGCGCGGGGGCGGGCCGCCGAAGAGCATGTCGAGAAGCCCGCGTCGGCGGATGACTTCCTGCGCAAACGCTCCGTCCCGAGGCGACGGCATGGCGGTGAAAAGAACGGCCAGGCCGAGGACGGCCAGAAGCAACCGCAGGAGAGGCGCTCTCTTGGAAGGACCCGCGGCCATAAACCGTTACTCCTGGTGGCGTTTGCCGCGGCGAAAGCCGCCGGGCCGCCGGTTGTCCTTGTCGCGCTTGCGGCGGCGGGCGACCACGCCCGCCGGCAAACGGTCAGTTCCCGCGCAGCCTCCTCAGAACGTCTTTGCTGGGATGGCCGTCCTGTTCCAGCCCCATGCGGGCCTGGAACTCCTTGATGGCACTGCGCGAGCCTTGCCCGATCTTGCCGTCGATCGGACCTTGATAATAGCCTAGCGCACCGAGGCGTTTCTGCAACTCCTCGGTCTCATCGGAGGAAAGCCGCTCGAAAGGCCGGTTCCAGTCGCGCACGAGGCCGCCCACACCCGCGATCTGGTCGGCGAGCAGGCCGACGGCGAGCGCGTATTTGTCGGAATTGTTGTAGCGCTTGATGACGAAGAAGTTCTTCACCATCAGGAAGGCTGGTCCGGCCCGGCCGTCCGGCACCTTCAATTCGGCGTTTTCGGAGGGGCGGGGGAAAGGCTTGCCGTTGGCCCGCACCACGCCGATCGATTCCCAGCGGCTGAGCGACATCGTGCCTGCGGGAAACTTGCGGCCACCCGGCAGCACCACTTCATAGCCCCAGGTTTCGCCGCTCTGCCAGCCGTTCTTGCGCAGGAGGTTGGCCGCGGTGGCAAGCGCATCCGGCACCGAGTGCCAGATGTCGCGCCGTCCGTCACCGTCCATGTCCACGGCATAGGCCTGGTAGCTGGTGGGAATGAACTGGGTGTGCCCCATGGCGCCGGCCCATGAACTGGTGAGCTGGTTTTCGGGAATGTCGCCGCGCTCGAGGATCTTGAGAGCGGCGAGCAATTGTGTCCGTGCGAACTTGGCGCGCCGCTTGTCGGCGTAGGCGAGGGTGGCCAGCGAACGCGGCAGGTGGCGCATGATGCGGTCGTTCTGGAGCGCTTCGCCGTAGTTCGATTCGATCGACCAAATGGCCAGGAGGATGTAGCGGCTGACGCCGAACTGGCGCTCGATGCGATCGAGCCACGGTTCCCATTTGCGTGCCATCTGGCGTCCTGTCCGGATGGCATTGTCCTGCACGCGGTTGTCGAAATACTCCCAGGCTTCCGCCCTGAACTCGGGCTGATAGCGGGCCTTTTCGAGAACTTCGGGATCCGGGGCTGTCACCCCCCGGAAGGCCCGGTCGAAGGTCGCACCGGAAACGCCGTTCTGGATTGCGACATTGCGGAAATCGGCGAGCCAGCGCTGGAAGCCGGCATCGGCGAAGGCCGGCTGGGCCATCAGCCCGATCACGAAGGCAGTCACCACGAGTCTTGCCAGAGCCGGACCGCGGGCGGCTTGGTACGCAAACATTCCAACCTCCATCGGAACAACGAGCCGTTTTTATCGCCGATTGCGGTTAGGAAAGGGTTTACCCTAAAACCCGACAAAATCGGGGCTGTGTTCGCAGAATGTCCACCTTTATGGTGCAGGAACCGAAAACCACGTATCAGCATTATCCGATGCCTTCGGGCCGTCAACATGTCTTGAGGGAAATTGCCGCATGACCAAAATACGCAAGGCCGTCTTTCCCGTCGCCGGGCTGGGGACACGCTTTCTGCCCGCCACCAAGGCGCTGCCGAAGGAAATGCTCACCGTCGTCGACAAGCCGGTGATCCAATATGTGGTCGACGAGGCGCGCGAGGCGGGCATCGAGCACTTCATCTTCGTCACGGGGCGCAACAAGACAGCCATCGAAGACCATTTCGACGTGCAGGTGGAGCTTTACGAGACGCTCTCGCGGCGCGGCAAAACCGAAATTCTGGACAGGCTGGAGGCCATGCAGCCGCAACCCGGGCAGACGAGCTACACCCGCCAGCAGGTCCCGCTGGGGCTGGGGCATGCGGTCTGGTGCGCGCGCGAACTGGTCGGCGGCGAGCCCTTCGCACTGCTCCTGCCGGACATGATCATGCAATCGGAGACCGGCTGCCTGAAGCAGATGGTCGACCTTTACGAGAAATCGGGCGGCAACGTGCTTTCCGTCGAGGAGTGCGATCCCGGCGAGACGCACAAATACGGCATCGTCGGGCGCGGCAAGGACATCCATACCGGTTTCGAGATCACCTCCATGGTGGAAAAGCCCAAGCCCGCGGACGCGCCGTCGACCTTCTATATCAGCGGCCGCTACATCCTGCAGCCGGAGATCTTCGCTCTCTTGGAAAACCAGCAGACCGGCGCGGGCGGGGAGATCCAGATCACCGACGCGATGCTGCGCCTGCACGCCGAGCAATCCTTCTACGCCCATGTCTACAAGGGCAGGACGTTCGACTGCGGTTCGCCGGAAGGCTTCGTGGAGGCCAATCTCGCCTTCGCGCTTCAGCGCGAGGAGTTCAGGCCCTACCTGAAGAACTTCATCCGCACGCTGCTCCCCGAGGTCGAATCCTAGAGGTCTTGGGGAGCGCCATTTAGGCGGTCGCCGCGATCAGCGCTGCAGCTTCATGCCCATGAAGACGCTGGTCGTCTCGTAGTCGCGGCCAGGCAGATCGCTCGTCTGGCGCTCGTGACGGAGGCGGCCGGTGAGGCCCGCGTAGCGGTTCAGCCACCAGGTGAGGGTCGCTTCGCCGTTGAGCACCAGATCGTGGCCGCCGGCCTCGTAGTCGCGCCAGGCGGCGCCGAGTGCGAGATTGCCGGTCAGGTTCGAGCGCAGCCGGCGCTCGACGCTGAGCCTCCCGGTATAAAGCAGAGAGCCGCTGTCGCCGGCATCGGCGGATCCCTCGATCGTCGTGGTGCCGTTGAGTCGTACATTGGTGCCCCGCATGGGGGACCAGTCGAGCGCGGCTGCGAGCGCCAGGCCGGAAATCGTCTCCAGCCGATCGTCCTCGAAATCTTCCGCAATCCAGCCCGCCGAGACCTCGCCGGCGAGCTTTTCCGACAGGTCGAGTTCGATGCCGCCGCGAACGCCGTAGCGGTTCGCGGACCGGGCGTAGCCGGCGCTGTCGCGCTCCTCATCGTAGAAGCGCCGGCCGGCCTCGATCTCGATGAACGGCATGAGGGCCGGCGAGAGTTCGTACCCACCGCGCAGGCGGGCCAGTGCCAGGGTGGAGTCCCGCTCGGCCTGGGAGAGGGTTGTGCCATCCGTGAGCCGCGCGTCGCCGTACTGATCGCGCGAGACCTCGCCCGTGATGCCCACATGGATCCTGCCGAGCGCCTTTTCGAGCCCGACCGCGCCATCGATCGTGTGGCGCAGCGGCTGGCGGTCGACGCCGGCGATGGCGACCGGAGAGGACGCCGATTCGCGCCGGGCGGAATAGCCGAGTGCCGCCCGCCCGGTCATGCCGTGGGCGAGATCCAGTTCGAGCGCGGCGTCGGCCGCGCCCTCCAGTTCGGAGACCTCCTCGCCGGAGAGCGATTTGCGATAGGTGGCGAAGCCGTCAAGGACAGCACGATGGCGCGACCAGTCGGAAACGGCGTTGAGCCGCAGCGTGCTTTCGGACAGGAGGGCCTCGCGCCCGTCCGGACTGTTGTCGGCGTTCGAGGTCCAGGTGAGGCCCTCTTCGAGGGTCGGGAAAAGCGTGAAGGTGCCGAGGCGCAGGCCGAGCGGCGCATAGGGGTCCGTCTCGGGCCGGCGTTCAGCGGCGTTGCCGACGGGCCGTACACGCTCGTTGGCGCGCAGCGGCAGGAACAGGTCTTCGCGATCGGGCTCTGCGCTCGCGGCCCGGAGGCTCGCGGTATCGATCTCGTCGACCGACCCTTCTGCGCCGGCCTCTTCCGCACCCGTCGTGGCCGCAGCGTTCTGTGCAGCCTCTTCGCGCTCACGCTCGCGCCCGATAGCGGTGGACGGCCGGCGGGAGGGCGTGTTGGCGGCCGGGGGCGACAGCGGATCCTGATCAGGATCTGCTTCGGGCAGCGCGCCGGGACTGACCGGCTGATAGGCATTGGCGGGAAACCCGACGGTCCCCGTCGTCCGTGCGTCCGTCTCGCCGGTGGGCAGAAGTGTTGATGTGATTTCCGACTCGCTCACGGCGCCCCGCAGACCGGTCTCCTGGCCGGCGGCGGGAATGGCCGGCAGAATCGCGCCGGCCGCGCAGGCCAGGCACAACAATCCGTACGAACTCTGCTTGCGAACGCGAGGCATCACGATCCGAACACTTGAGCGCGGGCGCGCCAGGGTAAGCGAAACGTAAATTGCCTTGGTTAACGCAAGGTTGAGTGAGACTGGCCGCCGTCAGACTTTATTGGACATGGCGCGGCGAAAGCGCTAAGCGCTTTTGCATGCTGAACAGGCCCATCAAGACGATCGATTCACAACGCACCGTCGATTCGGCGATGCGGACGCTGGATGCCGAGAAGACCGCGCTCTGCGCCCTCGAAGAGGCGCTGGCCAACGGGCTGTCGGGTCCGTTCAAGGAAGCCGTCGAGGTCATCTCGCGCATTGCTGGGCGGGTGATTGTCAGCGGCGTCGGCAAGAGCGGGCATATCGGCTCCAAGATCGCCGCCACGCTCGCATCGACGGGCACGCCGGCCTATTTCGTCCATCCGGTGGAAGCCAATCACGGCGATCTCGGCATGATCACCCGGGACGATGCCATAATCGCGCTTTCCTGGTCGGGGGAGAGCGCGGAGTTGAAGGGCATTGTCGCCTATGCACGGCGCTTTTCCATTCCGCTGATTGCGATCACGGCGGGCGCCGACTCCACCCTGTCCCGAGAATCCAGCGTGGTGCTGTGCATGCCGCGCGTGCCCGAGGCCTGCCCGCACAATCTCGCGCCCACCACGTCGACGCTGCTGCAACTTGTCATGGGCGACGCGCTCGCCATCGCTCTCCTGGAGGCGCGCGGCTTTACAGCCGATCATTTCCGCACCTTCCATCCCGGCGGGCAACTCGGCGCCAAGCTCACCCATGTCGGCGACATCATGCATACCGGCGAGCGCATTCCGCTCGTGGCCTCTGGCACCGGCATGCGCGAGGGGATTCTCGAAATCTCGCGCAAGGGGTTTGGCTGCGTGGGCATCACCGATCCGGGCGGCAGGCTGATGGGCATCGTCACCGACGGCGACCTGCGCCGGCACATGGACGGCGACATCCTGTCCATGAGCGTCGACGAGGTGATGACGAAGAACCCGAAGACGATCGTGCCGGAGACCCTGGCCGCGACGGCGCTGCAGATGATCAACGCGTCGGCCATCACCACGCTGATGGTGGTCGAAGACGGCAAGCCGCTCGGCATCGTGCACCTGCACGATCTGCTGCGTATCGGGGCGGCCTGAGGGGCGCGCCTCCTCGCTTATGCCCAGCCGGAGAGCTCGCGCCGCACCAGTTCCTCGATGACGCGCATCCCTTCCTCGCCGTCGTTCAGACACGGGATATGCGTGAAGTTTTCGCCGCCGGCCTCGCGAAAGGTCTCACTGGCCTCGACGGCGATCTCTTCGAGCGTCTCGAGACAGTCCGAGACGAAGCCGGGATTGAAGACGGCGATCGATTTGACGCCCTCGCGGGCCAGCCGTTCCACCGTCTTGTCCGTATAGGGCTGCAGCCATTCCTCCGGGCCGAAGCGTGACTGGAAGCAGGTGAGGAACCTGTCCTCGCCGAGCCCCAGCCGTTCGCGCAGCAGCCGCGAGGTTTCCTGGCACTGGCGGTCATAGGGATCGCCGCGCCGGGCGTAGCTTTGCGGGATACCGTGGTAGGAGGCGATCAGGACCTCCGGCTCGAAGTCGAGCCCGGCGAGATGGCGCTCGATGGAGCGGGCGAGCGCGTCGATATAGACGGGCTCGTCGTGATAGGCGGGCACGGTGCGGATTGCCGGCTGGAAGCGCAGCTTCATCAGCGTCTCGAAGAACTTGTCGTTCACTGTCGCCGTAGTGGTGGCGGAATATTGCGGATAGAGCGGGAACATGACGATGCGCGCGCATCCGCGGGCGATCAGGCTCTTCGTCACCTCCTCGATCGACGGGGCGCCGTAGCGCATGGCCCAGTCGACGATCACATGATCCTGCGCGGCAAGGGCGGCTGCCAGCTTCTCGCCCTGCGCGCGGGTGAATGTGCGCAGGGGGGATTCGTTGCGCTCCCGGTTCCAGATCTTGGCATAGGCGGCACCGGACTTCTTCGGCCGCGTGCTGAGAACGATGCCGTAGAGCACCGGATACCAGATGGCGCGCGGCCACTCGATGACGCGCCGGTCGGACAGGAACTCGCGCAGATAGCGGCGCATCGGCCAGTAGTCCGTGCCGTCCGGCGTGCCGAGATTGACGAGCAGAACGCCGACCTTGCCGGCGGCGGGGCGGTGCTCGGCAGTCTGGGCGGCCTCGGCTTTGCTGGATGGCGGGCTGGCGGTGGTCATGATTTACTCCGGGTGTGGCCTGCGGCCTTTGTGAAGCCGACCGGGGGTGCGGAAACGTTCAGGCAGGATCGTTTGGGCTTGACCCGCGAATCCACGCTTGAACGGTCCCGAACCGCAAGGGCCGACTTCCAGGACCGCTCTGATGACACTCACACCTAACGAAGTCTTTTACAAAGACAATGCCGCTGCTGGCCGCAGGTGGAAAAGCCCCGCCGCGGTCGGCGGGGCGAAAGGGCTCAATCGGCGGAGGGGACGTTCAGCGCGGCGCCGACGATAAGGCGGCGCGGCGTGAAATCGGGATTGGCATCGGCGAGGCGGCGCCATTCGGTCGGACTGCCATAATAGCGCGCCGCCAAATCCCAATAGGTGTCGCCACGTACAACGACATGGGTGCCACGGCCACCATCCGCCGTCATCTCGGCGTCCGCGGCGGCTTCCTCCATTGGCTCCTCGGCCATTGGAGCTTCGCTTTCCACCTCTCCGGATGCGGTCTCCGGCGCCGCTGCCATGGTTGCGCCGTCGGCGGCGCCTGCTTCGGGCGTCTCCTCCATGGAGGACTGATCGCCGTCCGCCCCTTCATCGCCTGCATCGGTCGCAGCGGAAGCGGACGGCTGGCCCTCTTCCATCGGGGCGGCGGCCGTTTCCTCGCCGTTGTTTTCCGCGGCGGTCGAGACCCGTGCGATGCGGCCGTCGGTATCGGGCTGGTAGGGTTGGTTCTCGGCCAGGTAGTCGGCCACCACCTGCTCGAGACCGGGCCCGTAATCGTAGGCGTTTTCGGCGTTTTCCGCGAACAGGCTGTAGCCGTCGCCACCGTTGCGCATGAAATTGTTGGAGGCGATGGTGTAGGTTTCGTCGGGCTCGATTGCCGCCCATTCGCCGTCTTCCTCAACCTCGACCGTTTCGATCCGGTCACCGGGCTCGGCTGACGGGTCGAACGTGTAGCGCAGGCCGGATACCTGCGGGAAACGGCCGGCCCCTTCCTCGATCTGGCTGACGCCGCTTTCAAGCGAGGCGACCACGTCCGAGCCCTTCAGCTGGAAGGTGGCGAGCGTGTTCTGGAAGGGGAGCACCTCCAGTACCTCGCCCATGGTGATCTCGCCCGCGTCGATGGAGGCGCGCAGCCCGCCGCCATTTGTGATGGCGAAATCGACGCCCTGGTCCCGCGTGCGCGCCAGCATTGCGTCAGTGACGAGGTTGCCCATTTCGCACTCGCCGGCGCGGCAGCTCTCGCGGCTGCCGTCGATCGGAGCTGCGGTCTCGGAAATGACTTTCCCCTTCAGCTCCTCGATGGGGCCGGCAAGCTCCGCAACGCGCGCGGCAACATCCTCGTCCGGTTGGACGGAGGCGTCGATGAGAAGCAGGTCGCCGGCGGCCTCCGTCACCACGCCTTCGTCGTCGAAGACGACGGCGAGCTCTCCCAGATATTTGGAATAGGCGCCGGCCTGAACCACGGGCACCCGGTAGCCTTCCGGATTGTCGACCATGGTGGGATAGGGGCCCTCGGCGCCTTCGATCGTGTTGGACAAGAGCGTGTTCGTGTGCCCGCCGACCACCACGTCGACACCCGGGATCTTGGCGATCGCTTCGAGATCGCGCGGATAGCCGACATGGGTGAGCGCGATGATCTTGTCCACGCCTTCGTCCGCCACGGCCTCGACGGCCGCGGTGATGCCCTCGACATCCTCGATGATGGAAACGTGCTCGCCCGGTGAGGAGAGCTCCGCGGTATCGTTCGCAACCGCGCCGACGATGCCGATCCGCTCGCCGCCCACGTCCAGGATCGCGTATTCGCGCACGCGGTCGCCGAGCGCGGAGGCTTCCGCGGCCTTGATGTTGGAGCCGAGCACCGGGAACTCGACTTCTTCGAGAAAGGCGGCGAGGCCGTCCTCCCCGTCGTCGAATTCGTGGTTTCCGACCACCATGGCGTCGGTGCCCATGAGGTTCAGGAACTCCGCTTCCACCGTGCCCTTGTAGGTCGTGTAGAAGAGAGAGCCCTGGAAATTGTCGCCGGCATTGAGGAACAGGACGTTCTCGCCGTCGAGCGCCGTGCGCCGCTCGCGCACCGCCGTGACGAGGCGGGCAGCGCCGCCGAAGCATTCGCCGGCCGCATCATCTTCCGCCGAACAGGTGGAATCATAGGCGTTGATGGGTTCGATGCGGCTGTGCCAGTCGTTGATGTGCAGGATGTTCAGCGTGTAATCCGCCAGGGAGGGTGCGGTGGAAAGCGCCAGCGCCGATGCGCCCGCGGCCAGGACGGCGATTTTATTCATCATTGCAACTCCGGCTGGTCCCCCGATCTTAATTTAGCGCTCCACCATGTCGGTTCGGTAACGCATCAGCATGTTTCCACCGGCGATGCGGCGAAGCAAGGGGGACGGTGTGGGCGTCGAGGTGCCGTGCGGCACGGAATGGTTTCCAGCCGGGGAACAATCAGGCCGTGAAAAATTGAGACGGGACGCCGATACGCGTGACACCCGCCATCCCGGCTCGACCATCCGGCAGGGCATGCTTCACGAAGGCTGTGCCTGCGCACACGCGTGGCAGAAGGCCTGAGCCTTCACGATGCGAGAGTTCTCGTCGATCCCTGGACTGGCGCAGAAACGAACGGTTCTGGCGGAGGCGCGCATGGCCAAAAAGCCGCCCGAATATTCCGTGTCAGCTCCGCCGGGTCAGGACGAAGTTCGTTCCCATGGAGTTGGTGCAGTTCAGCTGATTGGAGTTCGGCATCGTGCAGGCGACTTCGACCTGTGTTCCCCGGGCCAGAGCCGTCATCGAAATATGGATGTTGTTTCTATCCTGGAACTGATAGGTGCCTTGCGACATCGTGCCGCCGGTGCGCGCGTCGACGGACACGAACTGGCCGTCCCTGAAGGTGGATACGGCAATTCCTCCCTGGTCGATCCATCGACCCTCGATACCGCTCTGTTGTGTCGGGGCGGGACCTCCTCCTCTCGGCGCGACCATTGCACAGCCGGAAGCAGCCAGGACGGATGCCAGTGCCGCAAAAGTGGCGAACCTGCCGAATGATTTCATGACGCCCTCCTTCGCAATGGCTTTCATTCGCCGGTTTTTCCGGTCGGATGCAAGTAAAAAGGCGCCCATACAAGTCATTACAGCACCAATATGTTGCGGAATTGCCATGGGTCCCCCTCGTCGATGTCCTCCGGGAAAAGCCCGGGCCGGCCTTCGAGCGGCGTCCAGTCGGTGTAGTAACCCTTGACCGGTCCCAGATAGGGACGCTGGATCTCCAGGCAGCGCCGGTAGTCCATCTCGTCGGCTTCGACGATGCCGGCTTCGGGGTTTTCGAGTGCCCAGACCATGCCGGCCAGCACGGCGGAGGTGACCTGAAGGCCGGTCGCGTTCTGATAGGGCGCGAGTCCCCGCGTTTCCTCCAGGGAAAGTTGGGAGCCGTACCAGTAGGCGTTCCTGTCATGGCCGTAGAGAAGGACGCCCAGTTCGTCGATGCCGTCCACCAGCTCGTTCTCGTCCAGTACATGCTGGACGGGCTGCGGCTTGCCGGCCGCGCCGAACATTTCGTGCAGCGACAACACCGCGTCGTTGCAGGGGTGGTAGGCGTAGTGGCAGGTGGGCCGATAATTCACTTCGCCGTTTTCGCCGCGCAAGGTGAAGAAGTCGGCGATGGAGATCGACTCGTTATGGGTGACGAGGAAGCCGTATTGCGCACCGGGGGTGGGACACCAGGTCCGCACGCGCGTGTTGGCGCCGGGCTGCTCTAGATAGATGGCCGCCTTGCAGCCTTCCTCCTGATCGCGGGCGTTTTCCGGGCGCCAGTTCTCGTGCGTGCCCCAGCCGAGTTCGGCCGGCTGCAGGCCTTCGGAGATGAAGCCCTCGACCGACCACGTGTTCCAGAACACGTCCATCGGCTTCGGCTTCTTCGTGCGCTGGGTGTCGCGCTCGGCGATGTGGATCCCCTTTACGCCCGCCTTTTGCATCAGACGCGCCCAGCCCTCGCGTTCATAGGGGCCGGGCTCCGTGAAATCGAGCTTCAGGTCGCGGGCGAGATCGACCAGCGCCTGCTTGACGAACCACGAGACCATGCCCGGATTGGCGCCGCAGGTGGAAACGGCGGTCGTGCCGCCGGGATTCCTGGCCTTTTCCTGTCGCACGGGCTCGCGCAGGGCGTAGTTGGTGCGCGAGGCGTTGCTGGCGGCTTTTTCGAAGTAGAAGCCGAGCCACGGCTCCACCACCGTGTCGATGTAGAGCACGCCGAGTTCGCGGCACAGCTTCATCAGGTCCAGCGAGGAGGTGTCGACGGAAAGGTTGACGCAGAAGCCCTGCCCCTCGCCGGCGGTCAGGAGCGGGATGAGCAGGTCCCGATAGTTCTCCTTCGTGACATAGTCCTGCACGAACCGGATGCCGCGCTCGTCGAGGAGCTTGCGGTCGGTGTCGACCGGGTCGATGACGACCATGCGCGATTTGTCGAACCTGAAGTGGCGTTGGATCAGGGGCAGCGTGCCACGGCCGATCGAGCCGAAGCCGATCATGACGACAGGGCCGGTGATTTCGCCGTGGATGGGCCAGTCCTTTTCAGCCATTTCAGGGCTCTCCTCATCGATTGCGGGTGATTGCCGGCGTCAAAAACACAGAACGCCGTCACAATAAAGCGGAAAGCGCGGGAAGAAAGGCGGGTTTCGCGACGGGACGAACGCTCAGCCCACGTCGGGAACCTCGCCGGTGGCGAAGCGCGCCTTCAAGAGACACTCGGCATATTCCTCATCCACCTGGGAATCGAAGACGATGCCGCCGCCCACATTGAAGACCGCCTCGCCGCCCGGGTGAAGCGAGATCGTGCGGATGGCGACGTTGAAGCGCATGCGACCGTCCGGTGCGGCCCAGCCGACGGCGCCGCAATAGACATCGCGCGGCACGCCCTCCAGGACGCGCAGGATCTTCATGGCGCTGATCTTCGGTGCGCCGGTGACGGAGCCACAGGGGAAGAGGGCGGTGAGGATGTCGGTCAACGAAATGTCCGGTAACAGCCTGGCACGCACGCGGCTGATCATCTGGTGGACGGTGGGATAGGTCTCGACGTGGAAAAGTTCCGGCACGTCCAGCGTGCCGACCTCGGTGATGCGCGAGATGTCGTTGCGCAAAAGGTCGACGATCATGCGGTTTTCCGCCTGGTTCTTGGGATCGTTCCTGAGCGCCTCCTTGAGTGCGGCATCCTCCTCGGCCGTCCCGCCGCGCTTCATGGTGCCCTTCATGGGCAGCGTCTCGATCCAACCGTCGGCGGAAATCTCGAAGAAGAGCTCCGGCGAACGCGACAGCACAACGGGGCCGCCGAGATCGACGAAGGCGGCGTAGCGCACGGGCTGGCGCGCCGTCAGCGTGTCGAAGAGCGCCAGCGGGTCGCCCTGCCAGCGCGCCGCCACGGGAAAGGTGAGATTGCCCTGATAGGCATCGCCCAGGCGCAAGTGGCGGTGAAGGCGCTCGAAGCGTGGGGCGTAGTCGGCAAAGCTCCAGGCGGCGCGGGGCGCGAAAAGACGCGGCGTGACGGCGGTGTCCGGCCGAGCCTCGACCGGGCTCGGTGCGTCGAAGACGCCGAGGCAGGCAAGCGGTGACCGCCGCCCCTCCGGCAAATGCTGCCTGAGCGCCGGCTCGAGAACGAAACCCGCCTCATAGGCGATATAGCCGGCGAGCCATTTTCCCGCACCGAGCGCGGCTTCCGCCCGCTCCAGCGCCGGCGGGAGTTCCGCCGGCTCGTTCGCAATGAGGACCTCCCGCGGCTTGGCGAAGGAAAGGGTTTCACCCTGAAGGTCGTTGCGGAAGAGGGCGACGTGGCGCCTGGAAGGGGGGCGTGAAGAGCGCGACATTGCAGGCAACCGCTGCTTTACCCCTCATCTAGCGCTTCCAACTCGTCGATCAAACCCTCGATCACCGAAAGGCCCTTGCTCCAGAAGGCGGGGTCGGAGGCGTTAAGGCCGAAGGGGGCGAGAAGCTCCAAATGGTGTTTCGTGCCACCGGCCTTCAGGAGCTCGAAATATTTCTCCTGGAATCCGGTTTCCGCCTGGCTGTACACGGCGAAGAGCGAGTTCACCAGGCAATCACCGAAGGCGTAGGCATACACGTAAAAGGGCGAGTGGATGAAGTGGGGAATATAGGCCCAGAAGGTCTCGTAGCCCTCGCGGAGCCTCACCGCCGGACCCAGGCTTTCCGCCTGCACCTCGAGCCATAGCCGACCGATCTGGTCCGATGTCAGCTCGCCCTTTCGCCGCTCGGTGTGCACCTTGCGCTCGAACTCGTAGAAGGCGATCTGGCGCACGACCGTGTTGATCATGTCCTCGACCTTCTGGGCCAGCATGGCCTTGCGCTCGCGCTTGTCGGCGGTGCGCTCGAGTAGGGAGCGGAAGGTCAGCATCTCGCCGAAGACCGAGGCCGTCTCGGCGAGCGTCAGGGGCGTGGAGGCCATCAGCGCGCCCTGGCCGGCGGCGAGCACCTGGTGAACACCGTGCCCGAGTTCATGGGCGAGCGTCATCACGTCGCGCGGCTTGCCCATGTAGTTCAAGAGCACGTAGGGGTGTGCGGAGGGCACGGTGGGATGGGCGAAGGCGCCGGGCGATTTGCCGGGACGTACCGGCGCGTCGATCCAGTTCTTCTCGAAGAAGCGGCCGGCGATCTCCGCCATCTCCGGGGCGAAGGAGCGGTAGGCCGAAAGGACTGTCTCGCGCGCTTCGTCCCAGCCGATCGTCGCCTGCGGTGCTTCGGGCAGCGGCGCGTTGCGGTCCCAGTGATTGAGCTTGTCCATGCCGAGCCACCTGGCCTTCATGGCGTAGTAGCGGTGCGAAATCCGCGGGAAGGCGTCGTGGACGGAAGCGGCGAGCGCATCGACGACCTCGCGTTCGACGCGGTTGGCGAGATGACGGGAATCGGCCACATCGGAGAAGTTGCGCCAGCGGTCGGCGATCTCCTTGTCCTTGGCGAGCGTGTTGGTGATGAGGGTGAACAGGCGGATGTGTTCCCCCAGAGTCTCGGCAAGCGCTTCGGCGGCCTTGCGGCGTTTCCTGCCGTCGGCGTCCTGCAACAGATTCAGGGTCGGTTCGAGCGTCAGTTCCTCGCCGTCGACCTGAAACCGCAGGCTCGTCATCGTCTCGTCGAACAGACGGTTCCAGGCGCCACGTCCCGTGACCGAGCTTTCGTGGAACAATTGCTCGATGCGGTCTTCGAGCTGGTGCGGGCGGTCCTTGCGGATATCCAGCACCCATGGCCGGTAGTGGCCGAAAAGCGGATCCTGGGCAAGCGCGGTCTCGATCAGCGCATCGTCGATCTTGTTCAGCTCCAGAGCGAAGAACAGGAGGTGGGTGCTGGCGTCGGTCAGCTTTTCCTGGATATCACCGTAGAACTTGGCGCGTGCGGGATCGGAGGTGTCGTCGGCATAGACGAGACCCGCATAGGAGCCGATGCGGCCGAAGAGTTCGTCGAGTTCCTCATAGGCGCGGACCGCCTCGCCGAGCCGTCCACCGGTTCCCTTCGCCGCCTCCTCGGCGAGCCTGCCCTTCCATTTCTCCTCGAAAGCGCGTGCGTCACGTTGGGCGCGGGCGATGTCGTCGGCCAGTTCCCGGCTGTCGATGGCGGGATAGAGGTCGGCAAGGTTCCACAGGGGCAGATCGCCCAGTTCCGGGGCCTTGCGGGCGCCTTCGGCGGGCGTGCGCGGCGCCTGGCAACGCCTGCTTGCACTATGATGCATCGGGTACTCCCTATTGTGCGTCCCGGGCGGTTTGGCGATAAGATTTCGTTCACCGGGTTTCTTGAACGCCTGTTTAGGAGGCTGTGCCAAATTGTTCCAGCCCGTCGGAATCACCCCGGAGCGAATTTCAAGGCGCTGTTGCATTCATGTCGGAAACGGTCCTGATAGTCGATGACGATCCCGTCCAGCGCCGTCTGCTCGAGGCGGCCGTGCGCAAGCTCGGCTATGCGCCGGTGCTTGCCGAGAGCGGCGAAGGGGCGCTCGAGGCGGTCGCCAGCGCGGCACCGCGGGCGATGGTCCTCGACCTCGTCATGCCCGGCGTCGACGGGATCGAAGTCATGCAGCGGATGCGCCGGCGCGGGATCGATCTGCCCGTCATCGTGCAAACGGCAAAGGGCGGGATCGAGACGGTGGTGGCGGCGATGCGGGCCGGCGCCTTCGACTTCGTCGTCAAGCCCGTCTCGCCCGAGCGGCTGGCGCGGGCCATCGGCGACGCCCTCAAGGTGGAAGCATTCGAGGGGGCGGCACGGCAAGGGGGCCGGGCGGAGAAAACGAGTTTCTCCTTCAGCGATATCGTCAGCCGCAGCCCGGCGATGGAGCGTGCGCTGGCGCTGGCGCGCAAGGCGGCAGCCTCCGATATCCCCGTCCTGATCGACGGCGAGTCCGGCGTCGGCAAGGAACTCATCGCGCGCGCCATCCGCGGCGAGAGCGCGCGGCGGGGAAAGGCTTTCGTCACGGTCAACTGCGGCGCCATTCCCGAAAACCTCGTGGAAAGCATCCTCTTCGGCCATGAGAAGGGGTCCTTCACCGGAGCGACGGAGAGACGGTCCGGCAAGTTCGTAGAAGCCGATCGCGGCACGCTGTTTCTCGACGAGATCGGGGAACTGCCGGCACAGGCACAGGTCAAGCTCCTGCGCGCCGTGCAGGACGGGGAGGTGGATGCGGTCGGCGGGCGGCAGACCGTGAAAGTCGATATCCGGCTGATCTCGGCGACCAATCGCGACCTGTTGCAGCAGGTCCGGGAGGGGCGGTTCCGCGAGGATCTCTTCTACCGCCTCAACGTCTTTCCGATCACCGTGCCGCCGCTGCGCGACCGGAAGGAAGACATCCCCCTTCTCGTGCAGCACTTCATCGGCCGTTTCTCCAACGCCGTGCCGGGCAAGCGCATTTCGGGCATTTCTGCCGAGGCGCTCGAGGTGCTCGCCGCCTATGACTGGCCGGGCAACATCAGGCAGTTGGAGAATGCGGTCTTTCGCGCCGCCGTCCTGAGTGAGGGTGAGGTGCTGACGGTCGCGGCCTTTCCCCAGATCCGGGCGCAGATGGGCGGGCTGGCGGCGGAACTGTCGCTGCCGGAGGAAAATGCGGCGGCACCTGCGCAGAAAGAGGCGGAGAGCGGTACGCCGGACGAGACGGGGCGACGGCAGTTGCACCCCGGCCTCCTGTCAGCCCTGGACGAAAGGGGGCAGATGCGCACGCTGGAAGCGGTCGAGCATGAGATGATCCGCATCGCGATAGACCACTATGGCGGGCAGATGAGCGAGGTCGCGCGCCGGCTCGGCATCGGCCGGTCCACCCTCTATCGCAAGCTCAGGGAAATGGGGCACGACGTCCCGAAGAATGGCGGCAGTGAATAAGCGCTGTTCTTGCGCGCCTTTAATTCAACATTTACCACAATTTAGCTGAAAACGCCGCCGTCACGTTCTCGCCACGCTTGTGGCGCATTCCTGCTTCAATAAGTGTCGGTTAACCATTATCGTGCAGGGTGCGAATGCTTTCGGGGGCGCATTCGGCTCTCGTCAGTGGGGACAATTTCAGCCGATAAGGCCTTGGTTTGACTAACAACGACGTTGAACATCGCCGATTGTGCAGGAGAGGGGTCGCGCCGGCAAGATTCGTTGCCGGGTTGATGCTCGCACTGGCACTGCTTCTGTCGGCCGCTCCGGTGGCAAGCGCGGAAACGCGCTCGCTCAGGCTCTACTTCACCCACACGGGTGAACGCGCTGAAATCACGTACAAGCGCAACGGTCGCTATCTCAAGAGCGGCCTGCAGCAGATCAACCACATTTTGCGCGACTGGCGCCGTGACGAGCCCACCACGATGGATCCGCGGCTGCTCGACCTTCTGTGGGAGGTCTATCGCGCGTCCGGTTCGCGCGACTATATCCACGTGGTCTCGGCCTACCGCTCGCCCCAGACGAATGCCATGCTGCGCAAGCGCAGCAGCGGCGTGGCGAAGAAGAGCCAGCATATGCTGGGCAAGGCGATCGATTTCTTCCTGCCGGACGTGAACCTTTCCAAGCTCAGGAACGTCGCCCTGAAAAGAGAGGTTGGCGGTGTGGGCTACTATCCGCGCTCGGGCTCGCCCTTCATCCATATCGACGTGGCCGGCGTGCGCCACTGGCCGCGCATGAGCCGCAGGGAACTCGTCTCCGTCTTCCCGGACGGAAAGACGCTCCATGTCCCCTCGGACGGCAAGCCGCTGCCCGGCTATCAGCAGGCACTCGCCGCCTACGAGGCGCGCGAGCGGAACGGAGGCTCCATCCAGGTCGCCGACGACAGCGGAAAAAGGCGGGGCCGGGGGCTGCTCGCCGCGCTCTTCGGCGGCGGCGCCGACGAGGAAGAGGATAACGCCAACAGCAATGTCCAGGTCGCTTCCGCGCCGCAACCTGCAAGGTCCGTACCGCAGCGCCAGGCAGAACCGGAGCGCCCGGCCGCGCCCGAACCCGCGGCGCCGAAGACCATTCTGGCCGCCCTGCCGGAGCGGGAACTTCCCGTGCCGCGCGAGGCCCCGCGTCCGGATATCGGCGTCGGTACGGCCCTGCCGGTCGAGGCGCCCGCCCCCAACGCTGCTCCCGAGGCGGAACAGGAGCCGGAAGCGCAGCCAACGGAAGCTCTTGTCGCCTCCAATGTGCCTCTGCCCACGCGGCGCCCCGAATACGCTCCGCCCGAACCGGAGATGCAGGTGGCGCAGGCGGATGCGGTGGATGAGCAGGACGGGGACGTGCAGGACCTGCCGACGGCGACGGCCTATGTGACGCCGACGCGCCGACCCGAGCGGCCAAGTTCGTCCGACGTGATCGCTGAATTGCTGACCGAGCAGAAGGATATGGAGCCGCAGCAGACGGCGGACCGCGGCGTGCCGGTGCCCGCTATGGCGCCGAAGTCCGGCGAGCAGGCTTTCGCCGTGGCGTCTTTGTCGCAGACGGACGTACCGTCTGCACAGGGGAACGGCACATCTGCCGGATCCGTGCCGCTGCCTTCGGATAGTATCGAGAAGACGGCTGATACGCCGCGGCGCGTGGAACTGTTGAAGGAAAGCGGCAACGCGCGCGCGGCGGCTTTCATCTCGAGCGGCGTAAGGACGACGCCCAAGACCGCAAAGCCCGGGCCGCAGGATGCCGGGCGCGAGCGTGCGGCCAAGGTGCTCCCGGTCGAAGCGGCCCCGGCCCATAATGTCCTGAAGCAGGCTTCGCTTTTGAGCTTTGCGCAGGAGGCGAAGATCCCGACCTTCACGCCGGAGATCGCCGAGGCGCCGAAGACGGTCTACACGACCGGCTTCCAGCGTGAGGCGATACACATCGCCGATGCGCGGCGTTTCACCGGCAAGGCGGTCAATTTCCTCTCGGTCGCCAAGTTCGCAGAGGAATAGCGCTCTCTTCCCGCACCCTTCGCGCGTCCAAAAGGTGGACGCGCTGTAGCGTTCCACACATGTCCCCGGGGCGGCGTCACCGGCGCCTTGCCCGGCGGGCATGGAGGACGCGCTGGAACGGATAAGACGGATAAACGCTGGAGTTGAAAACGGGGCGGCCGTTGCGGCCGCCCCTGTCGAACCGTGCTCGGGAGGAGGAAAGCCGATCCGATGAGGCTAGTGTGGGGTTCTCCCGTTAAAGAATGGTTAATAGAAGCTTAACAATTCGATCTATTCACCACTTTAGGTTGTATAAGGCCTTCCGGCGTGGCTGTAGGATGCCACGGATATGGCTTTGACCAGCGCCACGACCGGCCGCTCCGGGGCAAGGCCGAGTTCGGACGCCGAACGCGCGGTGATCCGGGCCACGAGCCTTTGATGGCCACAGCGCAGGAAGACGTCGGCGACCGTGCCCGCTGTCTCGACCGCTTCGACCGTACAGGGAATCTGGTTTCGGATGGACAGTCCTTCATGGGGCGTGGTGGCAATGGCGACATCCGATGCGTTGACACTCAGCCGCAGGCCGGCGCCTTCCGCCAGGTCGACGCCGGAAAGCTCGATATGAACGCCCCCGATATCGACCATGGCCGCGCCGTAGCGCCGGTCGAAGTCCACGACCACACCCTCGACGATGGAAACGGGGATATCCCCTTTGCTGCGGTGAAAGCCGATGATCTGCGCCGGCGTGCCGGCCACCTGTGCCGTGCCATCCTCCACCGCGACCACCCTGTCCGCCAGGCGGGCGACCTCGTCGGTCTCGTGGCTGACGTAGAGGACGGGAATACGCGTTTCACCGGCGACCGCTTCGAGATAGGGCAGGATTTCGCCGCGTCGCTGCCGGTCGAGGGAAGACAGCGGCTCATCCATCAGCAGGATCCCGGGATCTGCCAGCAATGCGCGGCCGATCGCTACCCGCTGGCGTTCCCCGCCCGAAAGCGTTCCGGGAAACCGGTCGAGATGCGGCTTCAGGCCGAGCAGCGCCACCACCTCTTCCAGCGGCCGGCTGGCGGCGCGCCGGCCGGCCCAGCGCGCATAGGTCAGGTTGCGCCGGACGGAGAGATGCGGCAGCAGCCGGTCTTCCTGGAAGACGAAGCCCACGCCGCGTGCGCGCGGCGGCAAGTTGATCCCGGCGGCGGCATCGAAGAGCACCCGGCCATCGGCGACGATCCGGCCCTGATCGGGACGCATGATGCCGGCGATCATCTTGAGAATCGTACTCTTTCCGGCGCCGGAGCGGCCGAAGAGTGCGGTCACTCCCGGTGCGGCGGTAAAGCGCGCCGATATCGCGAAGCTGCCGGCCCTGCCGGTGATATCGACCTCAAGCCCGCCCATCGCCGCCCCTTTCCGTCAGCCGCCGCGCCACCCATTCCGACAGAAGCACCGCGGCGAGCGCCAGCAGGATGGAAACAACGATGAGCCGCAACGCGGCTGTGTCTCCCGTCGGGCTTTGAAGCAGGGCATAGATGGCCAGCGATAGTGTCTGGGTCTCGCCGGGAATGTTCGAGACGAAGGTGATCGTCGCCCCGAACTCGCCCAGCGCCTTGGCGAAGCCCAGCACCGCGCCCGCCAGCACGCCCGGCAGGGCGAGCGGCAGGGTGACGGTCAGGAAAACCACGATGCGCGAGGCGCCGAGCGTTTCGGCGGCCTCCTCCAGTCCCCGGTCCACCGCCTCCAGGGACAGGCGGATCGGCCGCACCAGGAGAGGGAAGGCCATCACCCCGGCCGCCAGTGCCGCCCCGGTCCAGCGAAAGGCGAAGGTGAGGCCGAAGGCCGCCTCGAACAGCCTGCCCAGCGGGCCCTGCGTACCGAACAGAAGAAGCAGGCCATAACCCGTGACGACGGGCGGCAGCACCAGCGGCAGGGTCACCACCGCTTGCACGAAGCCCTTGCCCTTAAAACGGCGGCGGGCAAGAAGCCAGGCCACCGCAAAGGCGGGCGGCAGCGCCAAAAGGATCGCCGCCAGCGCCACTTTTGCCGACAGGAGGACAATCGCCGTTTCCGCTTCCATCATCTTTTCGCCGCCCGGCCGTCAATCGAACGGTGCAAAGCCGAGGTCGCGGAAGATCTCCTGCCCGGCCGGGCCGGCGAGGAAATCGATGAACGCCTGTGCCTCAGGTCCCGCTTCCGGGGTGGCGGCGGCCGGATAGAGGATGGGCGGGTGGCTTTCCGGCGGGAAGGTGTAGGCGCGCAAAAGGCCCTCGACCGCCTTCTCGTCGGATCCGTAGACGATCGCCGCCCGCACCTCGCCACGGCGGGCAAGCTCGAGTGCTACGCGGACATTCTCGGCATAGACGGCGTGTTCGCGCACCGCCTCCCACAGGCCGAGGCCTTCCAGCGCCGCCTTGGCGTAGCGGCCCGCCGGCACGTGGCTCGGATCACCCATGGCAAAGCGCTCCCGGCCGAGCAGGTCGGCGGGATCCCGCGCCGTTTGGCCGGCGTCCGCGGATGATGCGATCACCAGCGCGTTCGCGGCGACGGTCCTGATGCCGTCCGGGCGCACCAGTTCACGTTCCGAAAGCCAGTCCATCCACTCCTGGTCGGCGGAGATGTACACGTCGGCCGGCGCGCCGGCTTCGATCTGGCGGGCCAGGACCGAGCTCGCGGCGAGCGAGACCACCACCTCGACCCCGCTTTCCGCCTCGAACGCCGGCGCGGCACGGTCCATCGCATCCTTCATGCTGGCGGCGGCGAAGATGGTCAGCGATTCGGCTGCCGCAGCGGAGAGGGGGAGGCATCCGGCAAGAACGAACAGGACGATGGTCAGGATTTTTGACATGCACATCCTCCATGGCACGACAGTGCGGTTCCAAAGGACGTGATGGTGGACCGAAGGCGGCACCCGCGCCCCGGATGCGGCTTGCCCTTGTCGCAAAGGCGGCCACGCACTGCCGCCCGCGCCGTTGCGGCGCAGGCACTTTATGCCGCGTGGCCGCGCATTTGGCAACAACCGGGCCTCAATCGGCGGCCTGGGACACCGTGGCCTCGATGTGATCGACGAGCACGTCCGGCAGCTTCAGGCGCCCGGCGAGCATGTCGAGATAGCCGCGCTCGGCGCGGGTCTCCGGCTCGATCGCCAGACGCGAGGCGGTGTAGAGCTCGACCTTCTGCGCGTCGGTCTCGGCCGCGGCGACGAGCGCGTCCAGGTCGACCGGGCGCTCGAGCTCGCGGATGAGGAAATTCTCGGCTTCGGCTCCGATCGATGTCTCCTTCAGGCGTTCGGCGATCCTGGCGCGCTCGGCATCGTCTATATGGCCGTCGGCGCGCGCTGCGGCGATCATCGCGCGCACCAGGGCAAAGGCGAACGCATCTTCGCCCTGCGGCGCTTCCGCTGTATCGAAGGCAGTGCCGGAGGGCGGCGGCAGGACTTCCTGCGCGGCGTCGGCTCCTCCGGGTTTCTGTCCCGACTGGTAGTCCTGATAGGCCTTGTAGGCGAGGCCGGCGATCGCCGCCATGCCGCCGAGCTTGAGCGCGCCGCCTGCGAACTTCCGCCCTTTCTTCGAGCCGAGAAGCATTGCCACGATCGCCCCGGTGGCAAGCGGGTTGTCCTTGGCCAGTTGGGTGACCTGGCCGGCCTTGTCGCGGATGGACGACCCGCCCTTCGAGCCCTGCTGCCCCAGGAAGTCGTCGAGCAGCTTCTTCGGATCGATCATGGAGTTCTCCTCGCTACAGGTAGGATGAGGAGAGGTAGGTCGCGCACGGCCGCAATGCAATCCGCGGCACGTGATGCATCGCCTGCCTGCGTGGACAAGTTTTTGCGCCCGGGCGTTCCTTCGGGCGGACATTCTTCCGCCGCTGCAAGGTGTTGGTCGTACTCTTTCGATGCGGCTTTGCGGAATCGACGCCGGATTTGTCCCCGCCCTCGCCCGTCCGCGCAGAATGAGGCGGACGCAAGCCGGAGGTTGCCCCATGTTTTCTGCCGAAACAGAAAAACTGATCATCGAAGCCGCCCAAAATGCGGGGTTGGCGCCCGCGACGCTCCTCGCGCTTGTCGAGGTGGAGTCCGGCGGCAGAACACACGCCGTGGTGCGCGGCCGGCGCGAGCCGCTCATTCGTTTCGAGGGGCATTATTTCGACCGGCGGCTTTCGCCGGAGGCCCGGCAGCGAGCGCGCGAAGAGGGACTTGCCGCGCCCAAGGCCGGCGTGGTGCGCAATCCGCCC
>NZ_JBHSUM010000065.1:0-22161 GCF_042660605.1 Nitratireductor sp. GCM10026969 | reverse complement strand
GTTCGGAATTCAGCCGGTAGCGCACCGCTCCGCAGGAACAGCCGCCTTGAAAGGTCCGGGGCATATTCTCCTCCCAACTTTGCGGTGAAAGTTTAGTTAAGGCACTGAGGGAGGTCAAAGCGACGATGACGCATCGGAATTCGGCGTGGGTCCAGATTTTGAGAGGTCAGTGGTCTGCAAAGGGTGGGAGGTGGTCGGAGAGGTTTCGGGCAGAAAGTCTTCATAGCTGCCGCACTTGAAGCCGGTATCGGGCAGGAAAGTCCGAGAGGCTTAGCGTCGCCAGCAGGACAAGTTTCGATTTGCCGGCTAGACGCTTATGCATTGAGGCCGCTTTGCACATGCGCTCGGTCTCGCTCTCGTTCGATGGGTCTTGATATCAGCTGGCTGGCCGTGCGGTCCCGAGGTGACGTGGAAGAGCACAGGCTGAAAGCGCAACTAGCGCGAAAGCGATGCCAGCGATCGGTGCGCTTGCCGTATCGAGAAGAAGACCGAAGATTGGCGCACCAGCGACTTGGCCAGCTGCGATGGCCAGAAAGCCGATGGTGATCCCGGTTGCGGGACGCTCCTGCATCGCACGAATGCCCCAGACGAGGTAGACGCCGGTCAACGCCATATAAGCCACACCGAAGAGACCACCGCCTACGAGCGCCATCACCGTGTTCTGCGCCATCGCGACGAGTATGGTGGCGGCCGCCAGAACAAGCAGGAACGAGCCCTGGACCCGGTTGAGGCCAAAACGCTGGATGAAGTGCCCGCAGGCGCCACCCGTCAGGCCGACAAGACCGATCGCGAGCCAGAGCGTGCCAATCTCGGCGCTCGACCAGCCGAGCGACCGGCGTGTCAGCTCCCCGCCAAAGGACCAGACCGCCGTACTCGCCGCGCCCATGAGAAAGGCTGCCGCGAAGAGACGCTTTATGTCGTCGTTTAGGGCCGGCAATCCGCGAGGATGGTCACCCGAGCTTGTTGCGGCCCGTGGTGCTATCAGGATGATGATCACGGTTTCGATAAGAGCAACGCCGACGAAAATCGCGAAAGCGAGCCGCCAGTCGCTACCGAGGATGAGCGCGGCCGGGGCAGAGAGGGCGACGCCGCCGCTTGCCCCGGCATTGATCAGTGTGTTCGCCCGGTCCTGAAGATTGGTGACGACGCGCTGAGAAACCGCCGCAGCCAGCGGCGGCGAGGCCAGCCCGGTGCTCATGCCCGCGAAGAGGACAGCCGCCGCAAGCGTTACGCCACCCGGCGCCGAGGCGATGCCGAGAATGCCGATGGTCGCCACACAACCGGCGAGCCCGACGACGAAGCGCGGGCCGAAGCGTTCGGTCAGTGCCGCCGAGACAACAATGGCCAGGCAATAGCCGAAAAAGGAGCCACCGGAAATCAGGCCGCTGAAGGAGGCAGACAGGGAGAGATCGACCGCGATTGCCGGCAGAAACAGGCCGAAGGCGAAACGCGCGAGACCGTAGCACACGGCAATCAGGCCGAAGCCGCTCGCTGTCAGCCCAAAAGCGCGCCTATCCATTGGTCCGTTCCGCCGAATGTCGTGCCGCTTCTACGAGGGTTGTGGCCGCTTGGCGGGCAGCCTCCACGACGTTCGTTCCGCGATAGACGGCGGCGTGGGTCGCGCCCTCGAAAAGCACGAGGATCTGGTCGGCGAGCACTATATCTGCTTCACCGAGATCGGCGGCGACGCAGTTGGCGATCAGAGCCGCCATGGCCTCCTTGTGGGTGGCAACCCGATCGCCGATCGCCGGTTCGCCCGCGCCGGCCTCGCCCAGCGCCCGGAGGAAGAAGCATCCATGGGCGCCCTGGGCCTCGACCCATTCGCCGAGGGCGCGGAACAGGCCGTCCACCCCATCGCGCGGCATGGCGGCAAGGAAGCGCTCGCTCCGAGCGTCGAGTGTACCGGCGATCAGCGCGGCACGGCCGCCGACATGTTTGTAGAGCGTGCGGCTGGAGACGCCGGCGGCCCTGGTGAGCCGGTCCATGCCGGTGGCGGAGAAGCCCTCCTTGTCGAGCAAGGCCTCGGCGGATGCGATGATGGCAGTTTGGTCGGTCATGGCACACATGTAAAACGATCGTTTTACATGTCAAGCACGATCGAAGAGGCGCACGGCTGCTCTCACGGCGATGGCCGAGCTGATCATCGCTGCGGCAGCGGAAGGCGAGCGCCATATCGGCAAAGGGTGACCGATTGTACATTGGACGGGAACGACCATGCCCCTTGTCGCCGGCCCCAACAGCCCCGAGACGGTCGCCAGTGCCATCCTGCGCGCTGTCATGCACGGCATGGAGGATATCGAACCGGGGGAAGCTTCAGCCGGGGGACCGTAACGATGAATGACCCGAGCGTGCGGGTTTAGGCGGATGGGCCGCGGTGGTCGCGGCCCACACTGTTACTCTTTGTCTTTCAAGCGATTCCGGATCTTGTCTTCGGTCTCGCCAAGGCCATGCTTCGTGCGCTCGTCGAGCCCACCAGCAGTACCCCCTTCTTTCATCGGCTTATCGCCGCCGGCCTTGCGGGTTTTCTCTTTTTCTTGATCGGTGTGCGGTTGGTTCTTCATGTCTTTGCTCATGGGACTCTCCATCGTCTGCGGAATCAACATGCCCACGGTCTGAATGTTCCCCGATTTAGGCGACAGATCCTCTCAAGTGACAGTCGTCTTGCAGGCCAAGACGGACACATTTCTGCGCAACATCAAGAACGCCGAGCAGACGTTCGTCGGCAGTCTCGACCGGATCGAGAACGAGGCCGATCAGGCCGGGAGTGCCCGCGACGGTCGGAACTCGGGGCACAAAGGCGCTTTCACTGCCGCGGCCGCACAGGCTCCAGGAGCAGCGGCGCTATCGGCGGTGTGCGCTCCGGATCCATACCCTGCTACGGGTGAACCCGCCTTCGTCGAGGGCGTATGCTTCTGGACATCGGACGGAGAGAAGATCGTCAACTATCCGCGTCAGCACCTCGACAACTGCACAGCCAAGAACGGGGAACCGCGAGCCGATTCAAGCCGAGCATTCGCCTTTTGAAGAACATGCGAAACGCCATGATCGAACAGGGCTACATCAATGACGGGCTGGCCCCATCGTACTTCCTCGAGGGGATGCTCTCCAATGTTCCAACGCAGCACTTCGTGGCGAGCCGTCAGCAGACGTTCGAGAACTACATGCACTGGCTTCAGACGTGCCCGGCGAACTTCGCGAACAGCTGCGCGCGCCGTTCAGGCAGCCTGAACCTAGCGTGCCACCAATATTCAAGCCGAAACCGCTCTTCTGCGTGACGCCTGACCCCAGAGAAGTTACCGGTCTCGCCAGCACGGAAACCGTGAGAGCACCCGCGAGGTGATGAGGAAGACGAGGAAATTGACGGCCGCGGGAACGGAGATGCTGATGGCGTACCAGAAGACGCCGCGGAAGGCGATCGCGGGGCGTCCCATCTTGTGCTGATGGCGCGGGATCTCGCCGTTTCCGGTCGGCGCGGCGTCGGTCAGGTGCGGGGGCATGGGCCCTCCGCGGAAACGCCTTTCCGGCGGTTGCGCCCGTGGATCTCCGTTGCCGGGACACGGAGGCGACAATATTTGCCAGTTAAATGGCTTTCTCCGTGGTATCCAGCAGGCCCGATGCGAAAAGAATACCGATGAAGGGACTGGCCGGTCTTTTGAACCTGTGGAGCCGAAGGGTGCCGCAACGGCGTCCGAGGCTGCGCCTCAGCGCAGCCGACATGCCGATCTACGCCATCGGCGATGTGCACGGCTGCCTGGAACAGCTCCTGGCGCTGGAAGAAAAGATCGTCGCGGACGCGCGGGCACTGCCCGGTGCCAAGCTGATCGTCATGCTGGGCGACTATATCGACCGGGGCCCGGCCTCGGCGCAGGTGATCGACCATCTCAACGCGCCGCCGCCCGCAGGTTTCGAACGCATCTGTCTTGCGGGCAATCACGAGGCGCTCATGCTGGCCTATCTGGAAGAGCGTGCTGCGCTTTCGCAATGGCTGGCGCTGGGTGCCGAGGCCACGCTCTCCTCCTACGGCATCGATCGCGATCGCCTTTCGCGGGTCTACACGCAGCCAAGGCAGGTGGACGCGCTCATCCGCCGGTCGATTCCGGACGCCCATGCTGCCTTCTTGCGCAGGCTGCCGGTGCTGGTCGAGGCACCCGGGCTTGCCTTCGTGCATGCGGGCTTCCGCCCGGACCTGCCGCTTGAGCGTCAGTCGGACAGCCAGCTGGTTTCGATCCGCGAGGCCTTCTACACGCGTGCGCATCTGCTTGAACCGACGGTCGTGCACGGCCATACGCCCATCTCCCGACCCCGGCTCGAGGGCAGGCGGCTCAATATCGACAGCGGCGCCTATCTTGGGGGACCGCTGACCGCCGTGCGCATCTGGCGCGGCGAGGGCCTCTTTCTGCAAAGCCATGCGAGCGCTCCCGGCGTGTCTTCTCATTCGACCCGGTCCCCGTAATAGGCCCCGTACCGGCCCACATAGCTTTCCGCCCCGCCCGGCGTTGCGTAGCGGGCGAGCTTCTTCATGTCGGCCTTGTTGAGGATGACGCCGATCGCCTTTGCGGCGATCCGGCGCTCCGATTGAAGCGTGGAGCGCAAGAGCGCCCGCGGCGTGGCGCCCCATTCGGTCACGATGACGAAGCCGTCGGCCATGGGCTCGAATGCCTTGGCGTCGATCACCGGTCCCAGTGGAGGCAGGTCGATCACGATATAGGAGAACATCCGGCGCGCCTCGTCTATGAGCTTTTGCATGCCGGGGCCGGAGAGCAGTTCGCTCGTATGCGCGAAGTGACGGCCGCTGGCCGGCAGAATGGCCATCTGCGTTGCGCGGTCGATGCGCACGTAGTTCGGCCAGTGCTTGTCGCCCGCGATCGCCTCGACCAGCCCGCCGCCTGAGGTCCCCGAAAGGCTGCGGCTCAGCCCGCGGCCACGCAGGTCGCCGTCGATCAGCAGCGTCTTGGCTCCGCTTGCCGCCGTCAGGCAGGCGAAGTTTGTCGCCACCGTCGTCTTGCCCTCGTCGGGGAGAACCGAAACGAAGCCGATCACCTTGCTGCTGTTGCCGTGCAGGAGGAGATCGGCCGAATGCCGCGTGTTGCGCATGGTTTCGGCGAAGGACGAGCCGGGCGCATCCTTGGTGACGCGCAGGATGTTCGGCGACACGGTGACCGTTTTCTCATTCTGAGGCTTGTCGTTCCGGCCGCCTTTCGCACCTGCCCGTCCGGTCTTCCCGAGAAGCGGCAGATAGCCGAGGAACTTGAGGCCGAGGGCGTCCCTGACGTCTTCGCCCGTGCGGAAGAAGCGCTCCCGGAACTCCTGGAACGCGGCCGTGCCGCCGCCGGCGAACAATCCCAGCACGAGAGACAGAGCGAGTACGACCGTCCTGCTCGGGCTGGAGGGGCCGACGGGATCCTCGGCCTGCGAGATCACACGCGCCTTGGCGATCGGCAGCGAGCGTTGCTGCGAAGCTTCCTCGTAGCGCGCCAGGTAGGTCTGATAGAGGTTGGCGAGCGTCGTCGCCCTCTGCTCCAGCTCGCGCAACTTGACCAGCGCCTTGCCTGTTTCCGAGCTTTCGTCGGACATGGTCCCGACATTGCCGCTCAGCGATTCCTCGCGGGCCAGCGCCACGCTGTACTCGTTGCGGTAGGTTTCGGTGAGCTGTTCGAGCTCGCGGAAGAGCTGTTGCTCGAGCTCGCCCTGCTCGCGGCGCAGATTGACGGCTTGCGGATGGTCTTCGCCGAATTGCGCCTCGACGTCCTGGAGCCGGTTGCTGATCGTGAGATAACGCGATTTCATCTCGTTGATCAGGGTGCTGTTCGGCTGGTCCGGCGGAATGGTGGCGCTGCGCACCGCATTTTCGGCGCCGCTGTCGATGATGGACTTGAACTGCTCGTAGCGCGCGCGGGCATTCGCGGTCTCGGCCCGCGCCAGGATGAGCTGGCTGTTCAGGTCGGACAGTTGCTGCTCGGAAATCAGCTCCCCGCTGGAAGCGGTCAGCCCATGTTCGGCCCGGTACTGCTCGACCTCGAGGGCGGCCGTTTGCGAGCTCTGCCGCAATTCGTCGAGCCTGCCCTGCAGCCACGTCATGGCGCGCTGGGTAGCGTCGAAATTCGCTTCGAGCTGGTCTGCGAGATAGGCATCGGCGTAGGCGCGCGTGATCGCCCCGGCGAGTGCCGGGTCGCTCGCGCGGAACGACACCTGGATGACGAGGCTGCGCCCGACCCGCTCGGCCGACACGCCCTGCTGGAGCAGGGCGGTCGCCTTGCCGATATCCGCTTCCTCCGTCTGCCGGTCGGACTTCGATGGTCCGAACAGGCTCAGCATCGCCCTGGCTTGCGACTTGAGCCAGGCCACCGGCGCCTTGGGCGGGTTGAGGAAAACCTCGTTGTTGTGCAGGTCCTCGGCAAGCACGACCGTGCGGGCGAGCTGTGCGGATTTGAGGATTTCCACCTCGCTCGACATCATGGAATCGATCCGCATATTGCTCGATACGGGCGGCTCCTCCTGCGTGAACTTCGCCAGATTTTCGTCGATGAGGATGCGGGTCGCGGCCGTATAGACGGGCGGCGTGACCAGCAGATATGCGACCCCGAGCGCCACGCCCAGGGCCGCGAACAGCGCGATCAGCCACGCGCGCCGCCATATGGCGGCCGCGAGGACCTCCAGGTCGATGAACCGCTCCTCCCTCGGCTCATCATCCCGGAAAAGATGGCTGTCCAGTTGCTGGCTTCTCTGATGCATCAAGCCACCCGCATGGCGCTGTTTCGCGTGTGCCGCGAAGGAGCCATGCTCATGCCGCGTTGCTGCGGATCTCCTGCGCCGCCACCATCGCCGTGATGGGTTCGAGCACGAGATCGCGAATGTCGGAGCGGGCGAATGCGAAAGCCACGTTCGCCTGGATGAAGCCTTCCTTCGAGCCGCAATCGAACATGCGGCCGGTGAACGGGGCGGCGTAGAATTTCTGCACCTCCATCAGGCGGTGCATCGCATCCGTCAGCTGGATCTCGCCACCCGCGCCGCGCTGCTGGTTGCCAAGCAGAGCGAAGATTTCCGGTTGAAGGATGTAGCGGCCGTTGATGTAGCTGTTGGAAGGCGCGACCGAGGGATCGGGCTTCTCCACCATCTCGGTGACTTCAAATCCGGTCCCGATCTGCGTTCCCTTGCCGACGATACCGTATTTGTGGGTCAGTTTCGGGTCGCATTCCTCGACCATGATCACATTGCCGCCAGTCTCGGCGTAGAGCTCCATGGCCCCGGAAAGGCATCCGCGCTCGCCGTAGGAAACCATGTCGGGCAGGAGAACGGCGAAAGGCTCGTCGCCGACCAGGTCGCGCGCGCACCAGACAGCATGGCCCAGACCGTCCGGCGACTGCTGGCGCGTGACGCTCACCGCGCCGGCGGGGAGCTGCAGCGCATCAAGCTCGGTAAGCTGTTTCGACTTGCCGGCCCGCTTCAGCGTGTCGTTGAGCTCGGGCTGGACATCGAAATAGTCCTCGATCGGGGTCTTGTTGCGCCCGGTCACGAAGACGATGTGCTCGATGCCCGCCTCAAGCGCCTCGTCGACGGCGTACTGGATGACCGGGCGATCGACGATCGTGAGCATTTCCTTCGGCATCGATTTGGTGGCCGGCAGGAACCGCGTGCCCATTCCCGCCACGGGGATCACCGCTTTTCTGACTTTCCGCATTGCGTCCTCTCTCTCCGCTAGGATTGGAATTCCCCGTGCCCCTGTATCGTCCCCCGGTTGAATCGTGCCGCCATGCGCCTGAGCCGCGCGCCGATGGGCATGCGCATATGGCGCAGCGCCGCCGGATCGCGCACGGCGCACCGGGCGGCCTTGAAAAGCGCCCGTTCTTTCAGGTGTTGAACGACGGACAGGAAGGACACGGCCTGGCGAAGGCTTCGGCGGCGCTCCTGCAACGCCCGTCGTGATGCCGCATCCAGCTCGTGCGCCCGCTCGAAGCCGGCATCGGCGGCGAGCATCGCCTCGACATGCCGTTTTTCGAGAACGCGGGAGATCGACCCGCTGCGCAATGCATAAATGTAGCCCGGCTGCGGTTCGATCACGCAGTGCGCGCCCTTCGCCAGGGCCGCGGCCAGGAAGAGGTAATCCTCGCCGATACGCAGCTCTTCGTCGTAACGCAGGCCATGCGCCTCAACGAATGCGCGCTCGAAGATTGGCTTCATGTAGCCGAAATTGTACGTCGCCTCGAAAATGCGGTTGGAATGGATGAAGGAGGCGAGCGTCAGGCGCTCGAGCTTTTCGAGTTCCCGCGGCACGAACATCATCCGGTGGCGGGTTTCCGCGCTGCTTTGGGCGATGAAAAGGTTGTCGACGACGACCTGGGCGCCTTCCCGCCTCGCCCGTGCGATCATGCGGGTGAGCCGGTCGGGCTGCATCGCGTCGTCGGCGTCGAGTACGGCGATCCAATGCCCCCGCGCCTCAGCGAGACCGGCATTGCGCGCACCGCCGGGGCCGCGGTTTTCGGCAAGATCGACGAACCTGACCGCCGTTTCGGGGAAGCCGCGGGCGATCTCCGCTGTCCGGTCGTCGGACGCATCGTTGACGACGACGACCTCGACCGTGATGTCACGCTGGTTGAGCGCGCTGCGGATCGCATCGGGCAGCGTGTCCTCGGCATTGTACGCGGCGATGACGACGCTGACGTCAGGCTGCATTGCCGTGCTCCGCTGCCGGGGAAGGGCTTCCGTACTGGCGGATTTCACGCAAGCCGAGGAGACCGGCGGTCACGCCGACATGCATGATGCCGCGCAGGATCGAGGGATTGCGCCTGGCCGCAAAGGGACAAAGGAGGGCGGCGGCGGCAAAGCAGTATCCCGCCTTCAGACCCGCCAGCCCCAGATGCACGAGCCGCCGCGGCGGCGCCGAGCCATTCGCCAAAAGCCGCCCGTGCGTCTGCCCCATGCGGAAGCGGCGCCTGGCGAGCCAGGAAAAGCGGGCGCGACCGTCCGGCACGATCTCCTCCACCCAGGCCTCGGGCTCATAGGCGATCGTGCCGCCGGCCTGATAGAGCCGTGTGAAGAAATCGGTGTCCTCGCCGCCGGAGCGCCCGAGCGACAGGTCGAAACGCCGGCCCCTCACGAAGGGCGAGGTGCTCTTCAAAAGGACATTGCACGTGTAGCCCGTGCGGATCTCGCCCCTGACCCGGACGGGATATGTCGAATGGCTGTCGGCGCGCTGCATCCAGCCCGGCGCGCCCGGTTGGTAGATCGCCCGGACGGGGCCGAGCACCGCATCGGCGCCGGTGTCCAGCGCCGTCGCCAGGAGCGCGCCGAGCCATGGGCGCGTGACGGTTTCGTCGTCGTCGACAAAGGCCAGGAAGTTCCCGCTCGCGGCATCCAGACAGGCGTTGCGGGCGATCGAGATGTTGCGCGCCGGGGCATGCACGTGAACCAGCTCGTAGGGAAAACCGTCCGCCACCTGCTCGACGCGGGCGCGCGCGCTCGGCGTGACGTCGTTGTCAGCCACGATCACCCGTAGCCGCACGCCATCGGGCACATCGAGATCAGCCACGGACCGCAGCGTGTCGAGCAGCGCATCGCGCCGGAAGGTGCAGATGCAGATATCGACCGAATGCGACGGGGGCGTGAGGAGCGCGGTGCTCATGACGTGCCCTTTCCGCGCCTGCGGGATCTGAGCATCTGCAGCCAGAAGCCGGCGGACCATCCGAAATGCATGACCATCGCCGCGACGCTGGCGAGCACCGCGCGCGGGTCGCGCTGTCCGACGCCCAGCACGACGCCGTAGCCGAGACAGATCAGGACCCACAGGAAAAACGGCACGGCCGTCCACCAGTGAAACAGGGCGAGCAATGCGCCGGCCGCGCACGGCAGGACCATCGCCGGCAGCATCTGCCGCAGCTTCGGCAGCGTGCGGTGCTTGAGAAAGTTGCTCGCGCGTCCCTTCCCGTAATTCACGTATTGCCGGAAGAGGCCGTACACCGTATCGCGCGGGTAATAGGTCATGCCGGTCCTGTCGGTCAGCCAGATACGGTAGCCGGCCGCGCCCAGGCGGTGGTCCAGCTCGGCGTCCTCGTTGTGGCCGAAGCTCTCGTCATAGCCGCCGACGGTGCGGAACGGCGCGATCCGCATGAGCGCGTGATGGCCGTGGTCGGTCCAATGCCCCTTGGCGCCCGCGCGGTGTTTCGATCCGCCATTGCCGAGCTTCGAGTTCTGCGCCATTGCCGCGGCCTGCTGGAAAAGGCTGCGGCCCTTCGTGGTCATGACGACGACGACCGAATCCGCCCCCGTCGATTGCGCCTCCTCGATCAGGCGGTCGCAGAAATCGTCGGGATAGTCTGCATGGGCGTCGATGCGGATCAGGCAATCGACCGTGTCGCCGAATTCCCGAACGGCGAGATTGACGGCCGCGCCCTGGAGCTTTCGCGGATTGTCGAGCACCACGACGCGCGGATTGGCCGCGGCGATGCGGCCGAGGATTTCGCGCGTGCCGTCGGTGCTGCCGCCGTCGGCGACCACGATTCGCATGTCCAGCCGGTCCGCCGCGCCGTCGAGGTCCTGAAGCAGGCGCTCGATATGCGCCGCTTCATTGAGGCAGGGGATCACCACCATGGCGCTCAACCGCGTGTGGGGAGCATCCTTGCGCATTGTTGCGGGTGCTTCACAATTCATGCGGCAGCCTCCAGCACCTTGTCCTTGGTCCGCGCCCGTGTAAGCCCCTCGAGACGCCCCACCAGCGCGCGGCAATCCGCAGGACCGCAGATCCAGGTATTATCGGGCTTCGCCGTGACACGCGCGCGGTGGTCCGTGTAGGAGGTCGCATCGATGGAGCCGAGCAGGGCGGTGAGCGCGTCGGCGGAAGGCTCGGCAAGAAGGGCGCCGATCCCGTGGCTCTCCAGGAACCGTCCCGTCTCCGTGCCGTCCATGCCGATCGGTACGGCGCCGTGGCGACATCCCTCGTAGAGCCGGTTTGGCAACAGCCATTTCGAGTTCAGGCCTTCCTCGAAGAAGTCGATGGCCCAGGCGAAGTGCACGGCGCCGTAGATCGCTGCGAGGTCGTCCGGATTGCGATAGGCGCCTTCAAAGCGCATGTGCGGTTCGGCGGCGACCGTGGCATCGAAATCGTCGAACTCCGAATAGGCGGGGCGGCCGCGCAGCACGACTTCGAACTTTCCCTGCATGCGCCGCGTGAAGGCGGACAGGAGCGCCAGCGAGCGGCGGCAGCGCAGCGCGCCGAACCAGCCGATCCGCCACGGCGCGCCGGGCACCGGCGCGTTTTGCGCCGCCGTGTTTGTGACAGGGCCGAGTTCCAGAACCTTGTTCTCGAGGAGAAGCACGGGCGCGCCGATCTGCCCGCGCGGCGCGAAATATTCGCGCAGAAAGGCCGGCGAACTCGTGATCAGGAGGGCGGCGTTGCCGCCGAGAGCACGCTCGGCCGCGCGCATGGCAAGACCGATGCCGTCGCGCCTGAGCAGCAGCCGGTGAACGTCCAGGCATTCATAGACGATCGGAACATCGCCGCCGAACTGCGCGCGCAGGCGCCGGGCGAACACCAGCATCTCGAGATTGCGGGCGATGATCACGTCGGGCTTCGAGACGTGCCTGAACTTGGGGCCGAGCGCCAGGTTTGCGCCGGCGATCGCCGCAAGGCGCTGGGCGAACCTGCCGTCGTGCGTCCTGCCGAGGCCAATCGGCCTCTCGCCTGCGACCTCGCGCGCCGGCTCCCGGTCGCGGTGAAAGCCGGCAAGGGAAACCGCCGCACCCCCGGCCTTCAGCATGACGACGCGCCGGCTGGTCGCGGGGTCGGACAAGTCATGCACGAGATACAGGACGTGCAGCATAGGAAAACTCACCGCGATCCGCCCCCACGGGAAACGTTATCGAACATGATATCGCGGCGCAACATATTATATTGCACCGCAGCGAAGGCATACGCCACGCCTGTCCAGGGGATCACTCGAGCGTGCATACGATCGACTCCGGAAACTGGCAGTCGTCGCCCAGCGCCGTGAAGGCAACCCGGTCCACTTCGGCCGAGAGCGTGCCCTCCGGCGGGGCGAACGTCCCCAGCCACGATTCCATGTTGTCGCTCGCCCAGAGGCTCAGATAGATCTTGGAGGCATGGGTGGGGACGAGGGCCGGGTCGTTCACCTCGTGAACCAGCTCGCCGTTGACGAACCAGCGGATGCGGCCCTCCTCCCAGACGAAGGCGTGGTCGTTGAAGGCCTGGTCGGCACCGCCGGGGACCGGCACCAGCTTCTCGTTGCCGCCCTTGCCCGAGACGTACTGGTTGAGCTGCACCTGCGAGGGATCCTTGCCCAGGAACTCGAAGTCGATCTCGTCCCATGGCTGCCCGTGCGCCGGTCCGATATAGGTGAAGAAGCCGGTGTTCATGCCCGAGCCGGCGACCGCCCGGATGCGGGCCTCATAGGTGCCGTATCCGAGGCGCTTGTTGGTCTGGATTTCGCCGCAGGCATAGGCGCGGTCACCGGTCTCGCGCTCGGTAAAGCCGAGTGACAGGACGCCGTCGGAAACCGCCACCTGGTCCTTCGACCAGGTGCAGTTCTGGTGCGCGCCGTTGGCCCATCCGTCGGAAACATACCAGCGGGCTCCGTCGAGGCGATCGAACTCCTCCACGAACGAGGCGTCGCCCTCCTGGGCGATTGCCGGCCAAGCGGCCCCGGCAATAAAGAGCAGTGCAAGCGGCAGGTATCTTTGTCGGCTAAGAAGATTGCGCAATGTCCTTCATGCTCCCGTTTTGCGGCGGTCCTTCGTGCGGCTGCAGAGTGATGCGTATTTCGATGACAATGAGGCGCGAATTCCTTTGCGTGGTCGCTGACGATCAATCATCCGCAGTGGAAGCAACATTATTTGAGCCGAAATTCTTGTTCTGGTCGCTTTCCATCGGATCGAGATTCTCGGCCGCGTCGAAGAACGCCTTCGCGTCCATCTCGGCGTGCCGCATGAACGCGGCCTGTCCCTCGAGGGCGGCAATGCGCGCCTGGTAACGCTGCATCTGCGTCGACAGGTCGTCGGCCTTTGCAGACAGCGCCTCTCCCTCTCCGTTCTCGAAAGCCTCGAGCGCGAATGCCGCGGAGGTTTGCGCGGTCTCGTAGCGCGCCTGGAGCCCGCTGCGTTCGGCCTCGATTTCGGCATGCAGTTGGTGGAGCAGTTGAAGCAGCCTGTCGCGACGGCCGAGATCGGTGGCGCGGTCGCGTTGCGGATTGCGGGTTCGAAAGCTGAGCAGTGCCATGAGGTTCCTTTCAAGGTCAGGGCGGGACGGCCGCCATCCGTCAGCTTCTTTCGGCGTCCTCCCCGACGATTGCGCGGATTTCCGCGACCTGCTGCTCGGAAAGATCCTCCTTCCAGCGGTCGAGCGACTTGGACTTGATCTCCGGTCGGGCGATCGGGTCGTCCAGGTCGAGGAATTCCTGCAGCCGCTCAAGCTCCCGCGTCGTGTCGGTCTGGAGCTTGTGGTAGCGCATGCGGATCATCCGCTCGCCGAGCACCGTTTCCAGTTCGTCGAGGCGGCGCAGATGCGCATGCCATCTGACGGCGCAGCGGCCGGCAAGCGACATGCGCGCATAGGCCTCGCGATTGTCCTCGCTGACGCCCAGGAAGCGGTTCGGCACCGGATAGGCGTCCCAGTTCTCCGCCCAGTAGCGCACGCCCTCATGCCGCAGGCTGCTTGCCACCGTGCCGAAGACGTCGCGCAGGACGCCGATGAAGCGGGCGGCCGGGAAGGCCTCGGCCAATTGCTCGGCCAGCCAGATGTTGGGGTGGCTCTTGTCGAGCAACCGCTTCGGCCGCGCACTCGCCGCTTCGAGCTGGTAACGGCGCAGCAGCCCGGGCAGGAGCCTGGCTTCCGCGCTCGGGTCGATGGCCAGCTCCGTGACCCAGTTGAAGATGGGCGGCTTCTCGATGAGCGTGTGCAGCGCCGTATGCGGCTCGAGGATCCAGGCGACCCAATGGGTGCCCGAACGTCCCGTACCGAGCACGAAGATGGGATCGGGCGGAGGGCCGGGATCGAAGGCGAGGCGGGCCCGCTGGCTCGTGAGCCGGACGAAGTCGGCGAGCCGGCGGGATCGACCGCTGGAGATGTTCTGCGGTAGCTCAATCGTCATGTGAAGTCCTTCGTTCCATGTCGCCCCAATACCGCCGTTTCGTGCCGGTCTCGCTCAATCCATCGCCAGACGCCCCTCAAGCAGATAGCGCGGCCCCGGGGGAGACGCCGACCACGCCCGCCGTCGCATGAAGGACTCGGTCTTGTCGGCCAGAACTCCGCTGGCGATCCCCGGAAGCGACATGGGGCGCGCGCACGCATCCCGTATCGCGGCCATCAGCCCCGATCCCGCCTTGACGTCGAGGAACCGCCGCAACTCATAGCGCGCGCGGATGTGCTGCGCGTGCCGCCTGAAGTGCGTTTTCGCCT
This sequence comes from Nitratireductor sp. GCM10026969, assembly GCF_042660605.1. Taxonomy (NCBI): domain Bacteria; kingdom Pseudomonadati; phylum Pseudomonadota; class Alphaproteobacteria; order Hyphomicrobiales; family Phyllobacteriaceae; genus Nitratireductor; species Nitratireductor sp. GCM10026969. The sequence continues at coordinate 7,757 of NZ_JBHSUM010000065.1, read as the reverse complement.
CCCGCGGCAGGGTGGGCGAGCGCATGATCGCCTCGTCGGCCTCCCACAGGCGCTTCAGATCCTGCGTGGCATGCCGCCCGCTCAGCGAATCTGCGCGGACCACGGCGCCGTAGCCGCAGGCGCGGACGACCTTGTAGCGCGCACCCTGCGCCAGCGCGCGCGCATAGAGATCGTAGTCCTCGCCCAGCCGCAGTTCTTCATTGTAGCGCAGGCCGTGACGATCGAGGAACGCGCGGCGCACCACCGGCTTGAGAAAGCCGATCTCGCCGCGGGACAGGCCGCGCCTGGCGATGTTGCCCTCGATGAAGGTGTGGAGGTCGAGAAAATACGGCTCCGGGGCAAAGCGCGGTATGTTCGGTTCGCCGACATCGGCACCGACGAACATGACGTTGTCGGCCACGAAATCCCAATTATCCCCGGTAAGGAGCGTCTCGAAGCGGCCGGGCAGGAAGAAATCGTCCGCATCCAGCACGGCGATCAGGGGGGCCGTGGAATTGGCGATGGCGTGATTGCGCGCGAATGCGGGACCGCGATTGCGGGAAAGGCGCAAGACCCGCAGGCGGCCGGTGCCGTCATCGGATCGGTGTGCCTCTCCTGCGGTATCGTCGCTGGACCCGTCGTCGACGACAACGACTTCGCCCACCTTCCTCTCACGCAACGCGGAGGCGGTGGCCCGAGCAATCGTGTCGGAAGCGTCTTTGGCCGCGATGATGACGCACACCGTGTCTGGAGCCGATGAATCCACTGCAACCTCGTATGCACGAATGTTGACGGAAGCCGGCCGCACCCGAGGCGGCGCGACCGCGATTTATCGGTTCCTCCCAGCAAGAACCCGGAGGGTGTACGCACAAAAAGGGGATTGCAATATGACATAGCCGTGTCGGAACGCCAGATTTGATCTGGTCGTTACTGTTCAGGCAGGAACGAAATACGATTTATAGTTGCGAGGACCGTCGCACGCCCGAGACCTGATTTGCGCCCCCGGCCGGCTCGCCATTTTTCCTGGAAGCCTTCTTTTGCTCGCTTTCCGCCGTCTCTTCGCCGCTTCGCCGACGTTGGAAGGGCGCCCAGACGATGATCAGGATGGTTGCAAAGTAGCCGACCTGAATGACGGCGGCACAGACCAGCGTGGAGACGAACGTCGTCCATGCGGATTGCGTCACGATATATGTCGTGATGGCAAACGCGGTAAGGGCCATCAGCATGCCGCGTAGGAAGAGCGGGAAATGCATGCCTAAGCTCGTATGCTGCTCTTGCGGCGGATCATCGCGTCTTCCTCCCCGCAGCAATGGACAAGTCTTCCTGCGCCGCTGACCGCGGACTGCCGAAGCGATCCAAATAGAGGTCGTCCATTGCCTCACCACTGCCCTTTCCCGTACATATATTGAGCCAAGGATCGTGAAGCAATACGAAGCCGGGTTTTTCCCAACTCCGCAGTCCCTTTTCGGGGGAAACCCTTGCCGGGTGATGGATGGAATCCGAAACGTAACTCCGTATTCAAAGAAGACGAATCTTTTCAAATGATTAAGAAGAACAATAATGATAAAAGAGGATGATTGTTCATTCAATCATCAAGCTGAACACAAAACTTTATGCCGAACTCTTCGATTTAATGCACCAAAAGATTACTTTATTCACCATATAAATATTTTTATACTCATTATGCAACATATATATCATTTCGTTACATAATATGATTCTGTTTTGCCATATCGCCAAACTTTCGTTGTGTGCATCACATATATCCCCAGCTATCGTGCTGCATCGCAGCATTTGCCTCACATCTTATTGTCATTGGCTGGGAGACGCACATGAAGCATGCGACAAGGTCAGCCGAACTGCCCGCTGGAATTCGGTACCATGCCGCGGCAAAGCCCGCCGTGGGGGGTACGTTCAAGCGTGGATTTGATATCGCCGCCGCTTTGTCGGCTATCTTCTTCCTGAGTCCGCTGTTGATCCTGCTTGCCCTGCTGGTCAAGCTCTCCGACGGCGGGTCGGTCTTCTACTCCCATCCGCGCATCGGCCGCAACGGCAGCATGTTCCGGTGCCTGAAGTTCCGCACCATGGTCGAGAACGGCTCGGAGGTGCTCGCCGAGCATCTGCGCCGGAATCCCGCTGCCCGCGAGGAATGGAATGCAACGCGCAAGCTGCAGGACGATCCGCGTATCACGCGGGTGGGGCTGGTCTTGCGCAAACTGAGCCTGGACGAACTACCGCAGATCTTTAATGTTCTGCGCGGTGAGATGAGCTTCGTCGGACCACGCCCGGTCGTCCAGGACGAGCTCGATCTGTATGGAACGGCGGTGGACTGTTATCTGCAGGCGCGTCCCGGACTGACGGGGCTCTGGCAGATCAGCGGGCGCAACGACGTCTCCTATACCAAGCGCGTGGGCTTCGACCGTTACTATGTCGAGAACTGGTCCTTCGCCTTCGACCTGCTGATCATCGTCAAGACCTTGCCCGCCGTCATCTCATCACGCGGGAGCTATTGAAGCATGCCATTTACGCCGGTGTTGAAAGGCCTTGCCGCATTCCTTTGCTGGCGTTTCCTGCCGGCCGCGCTCCTGGTCGCGCTTCTGGTCCCGGCGAGCGCGGGAGCCGAGGACTATCTGCTTGGCCCCATGGATAAGCTGCATGTCCGGGTGGCGGAGTGGCAGAGCGCGGACGCTTCGGTGCGCGAATGGTCGTCCATCAGCGGCGACTATACGGTCGGCCCCTCGGGGGCGGTGTCGGTGCCCTTCATCGGCGAGGTGCCGGCGGCCGGCAGGACGGCCGCCCAAGTCGCCAAGACGATCGGCGATGAACTGCAGCAGACGCTCGGCCTGCTGACGCGCCCCGACGCCTCGGTCGAGGTGGCCGAGTTCCGGCCTGTCTTCGTCTCCGGCGATGTCCAGACCCCCGGCCAGTATGCCTATGGTCCCGGTCTGACAGTCCTGAAGGCCGTCAGCCTGGCCGGCGGCCTGCGTCGCGCATCGAACGAGGGCCTGCGGCTCGAGCGGGACTATATCAACGCGCACGGAAACTATGAGGTGCTGACAGCGGAGCGCAAGCGGCTGATTGCGCGCCGCGCCCGGCTGGCGGCCGAAACGGAGGGCGCTACGGCGATCGAGCCTCCCGAGGAACTCGCCGGCAGCGCCGAGGGCAGGCGGCTGATCGCCAAGGAGACGGCCCTCATGCAGGCGCGCAGGGAAAGCCTTGAACGCGAGCTTTCCGGGATCGACGATCTGAAGACGCTGCTCAACGGCGAGATCGAATCCCTGGACCGGAAGATCGCGGCCCAGAACCGCCAGATCGATCTCTTGCGCGAGGAGCTCGAGGGGATCGGCGGCCTTGCCGAGCGCGGGCTCGTGGTCAACCAGCGCGTGCTCGGGGTCGAGCGCTCCATCGCCGATCTGCAGGGCAAGGTCCTGGACATGGAAACCGCCGCGGTGCGGGCAAGGCAGGAGATCAACCGCGCCGAGCGCGATGCGGCCACGCTGCGCGACGAACGCGAGACGGAAATCGCCCGGGAGCTGCAGGACACCGAGGCGGCCATCGAGGCGCTGGATCTGAAGATCGCGATGCATCGCGGGCTGATGGCCGAAGCGGCTTCGCTCGCTCCGGAGGTGGCCCTCAGCATCGACGCCGAATCGGTCCAAGTCAGCTATGTGATCGTTCGCACGACCGGCGAGGAGACACAGGAAATCACCGCTCAAGAGAGCACGGCGGTCCGACCGGGCGACGTGGTCAAGGTGGATATCGTCCCGCCTTCGGTCCAGTAGCGTCCGCAGCGGTCGCCCGCGAAAAGTCGCGATGAAGATTCCCGTTGCCCTGTTCGTCAGTCCGGAACGGAATTTCGGCTACGGCGCCGTTGCCGTCGCCCTGTCGCTCTTCGTCTTCGCCTATTCGACGCGTTTCGGCCAGGCGCCGATCCTCCTCTACTATGCCTTGTGGCTGCCGCTGCCCCTGCTCGATCCGCCGCGCTACCTCAGGGGCAACGCACATCTGCCCTGGATCGTCGCGTTCGGCGTGTTCGCGCTGCTTTCCACCTTCTGGTCTGCGGCACCCGGGGCGACTGCGCGCGCGAGCGTGCAGTACCTCTCCCACATCGCCTGCGCGCTGATCGCCGCGCGCACAGTGAGCACGCGCACCTTGATCTTCGGCGGCCTGGGTGGCGTCACGCTGGTGCTGGGATATTCGCTCGCCGTCGGCGGCTACCACTACGACCCGATCGACGGTGCCTACAGCTTCGTCGGAGCTTTCTCGTCCAAGAACCAGCTCGGCTTTTTCGCTTCGCTCGGCATCTATCTGGCCTTCGTGTCCCTCGTCGTGCTCAAGCAGCGCGGCCTGTCCGCGGCTTTGGCATTGTCGGTGGGCGCCTTGTCGGGCTACAGCCTGCTCGCCTCGCAATCGGCCACCTCCGTGATCACCGTGGCGATTGCGATCGCCGCCGGCATCTTCATGCGCTCGCTGCAGCTGTTCGCGCCCCTGCCGCGCAAGCTGCTTTTCACCGCCGGTACGGCGCTTGCGCTCCTCGGCCTGTTTGCCGCCCTGCAGCTCGGCGCCTTCGACGCGGTTCTGGAGGTGTTCGGCAAGGACGCGACGCTTACCGGCCGCACTTATCTCTGGTCGGAAGGCATGGCCGCCGCGCGGGAAAACCCGATCTTCGGGAGAGGCTATCAGGCGTTCTGGGTGCACGGCTTCGCCCACGCCGAGCGGCTCTGGGAAGAGTTCTACATCACCGCCAGGACCGGCTTCCACTTCCACAACACCTATATCGAGACGTTCGTGGAGCTGGGGGTGGTCGGCACCGTCCTGATCGTCGTCCTGATGATCGGTGTGGTTGCCGGCCAGGTGCTGGTGCTTCTCGGCAGCCGCCACGACCCGACCGCGCAGGTCATGCTCGGTCTCAGCGTCATGCTGCTTGTCCGCTCGGCGGTGGAGGTCGACGTGATCACGCCTTATGTCGTCGGTTCCTTCCTGCTCTACTATGCGGCAGGGGTGCTATCTGACCCGAACCGGCGAGCGGCACGCGCGCGTATCGGCGCCGGCGCGGTGCCGAGCAGCACCGGCGGACAGCCGGCTGCCTATATGCGCGGATAGGGGAGGGGGCTTGTCCAGGGTCAGTCTGCGGGCTGTGGAGAATCCGGCCGGGCGCATAACGGCGATGCAAACGCGGCGAACAGATCGTGATGCCGCTCGGGAGCCATGCCCATGCTAGGGGCGGTTGCAGACTGTGGATGGAAGTTGCGAGGATGCGCGAGCTTCGCTTTCCTGCCGGATTTTCCGGTGAACATGGTTCGTGCGCGCCGAATTCCTTCATGAATGAGCAAGGGGACGTTACATCCATGACCGAGTTCAACCGACGCGATATCCTATCGCTCGTCCTTTCATCGTCCTTGGCAGCCGTTCTGCCGGTTTCGGCGCGCGCCGCGGCGGGCGGCGAGGATTATGGCCTGACGTTCGGGCCCCCCGAGCCCTTCAGCTTCGACACCTTGAAGGAGCGCGCGGCGGAGATGGCGGAAGCCCCCTGGCAGGAGGAGAAATCGCCGCACGGCGACATTCTTCAGAAGATCGATTATGACGCCTTCCAGGCGATCCGGTTCAAAAAGAGCCATGCGCTTTGGGCCGACGAGAAGGGCGGGGCGCCGGTGCAGTTCTTCCACCTGGGCCGCTACTTTCAGGAGCCCGTCAAGATCCACGTGGTCGAGAACGGGACCGCGCGCGAGATCCTCTACCGTCGCAGCTATTTCGACATGCCCGCCGATCATCCGGCGCAAGGCCTGCCGGACGATATCGGCTTTTCGGGTTTCCGGCTGGAGGAGCCCTCTCAAAAGTCCGACTGGCTCGCCTTTCTGGGTGCCTCCTATTTCCGCTCTGCGGGTGAGCTCAATCAGTACGGTCTTTCGGCACGCGGCCTTGCCGTCGACACGGCACTGCAAACGCCGGAGGAGTTTCCGCGCTTCAGCCGGATATGGCTCGAACGCCTGCAAGGGCAGGAGGGCCGGGTGCTCGTCTACGCCCTGCTTGACAGTCCAAGCATCACCGGCGCCTACAGGTTCGACTGCGTGAAATCCGCCGGTCCCGTGATGGACATCGCATGTTCGCTCTGTCCGCGCAGGGCGATAGAGCGCCTCGGCGTCGCGCCGCTCACGTCGATGTACTGGTATTCGGAAACCAACCGAAGACAGGCTGTCGACTGGCGGCCGGAAATCCACGATTCGGACGGGCTGGCCATCTGGATGGGCAACGGGGAGCGGATCTGGCGGCCGCTCAACAACCCGCCGGCGACGGTGACCAACGCCTTTCTCGATGAAGACCCGAAGGGCTTCGGCCTTCTGCAACGGGACCGGGAGTTCACGCACTATCAGGACGACGGCGTTTTCTACGACCGCCGTCCCTCTGCCTGGATCGAGCCGACGAACGAATGGGGCAGGGGACAGGTGCAGCTCGTCGAGATTCCGACCGACGATGAAATACACGACAACATCGTCCTTTACTGGGTGCCCGACGGCGCCGTCGAACCGGGACGGCCGCTCGACTTCAGCTATCGGCTTCACTGGACGGCCAACGAGCCCTATCCGGCGGAACTCGGGCGGGTCGTCGCGACCTATACGGGCATCGGCGGCATTCCGGGCCAACCGCGGCCCGAGAAGGCCGTGCGCTTCGTCGTCGACTTTCGCGGCGGCGCGATCGGCGACCTCGCGCGCGGTGATGCGGAGCCCGTGGTCGACCTCTCGCGCGGCGAGGTCAGCCTCTCGGACGCGCATCCGGTCGTCGGGCAGCCGGGCCTTTACCGTGCCTTCTTCGATACGATCGTCGAGGGAACGGAGCCGATCGACATGCGGATGTATGTGCGGGACAAGGAAGGCCAGGCACGGACGGAGACCTGGCTCTATCAGTACCATCCGGAGGGCACGGTCGACGAGCGCGACGCCTGAACGGCCCTTCAGCGCCGATCGGCTGGTCCGGCGCGGTTCCGGCCGAGCCCCTTCACCTCATGCCGCGTCGGCACACTCCTCCAGGCGCTCAGCAAACGTCAGCAGCATGTGCTCGGCACCGCCTGCAGCAATGAGCTGGAGGCCGATGGGCATGCCGTTACCGGCCCGGCCGCACGGTATGGAGAGCCCGCACAGATCGAGATGGTTGGCGATGCGGGTGAAGCGCGACATGGGGAAGGTGCTTTCGTCCACTTCGGCGAGCGGCCGAGCCGGATAGGGCGTCGTCGGCAAAACCAGGATCTCGCCGCGCGGCAGGACTGTCCCGAATGCCTCGATGGCGGCATCGCGCTCGCGCCGGATCGCCGCCATAGCTTCGTCGGATATGGTCGCGCCCTGCATGACGCGGGCACGGACGAACGGGTCGAGCGGCGTTGCCGGATCGTCGACCAGGCGGTGGAGCGCCGCATAGGCCTCGTATGCCATGATCATACCGCTGTCGCGCTGATAGTCGGCAAAGGATCGAGGCAGCGTGACCGGCGCCACCTCCAGGCCGAGCCAGGCTATCCGTTCCAGAGCATCTTCATAGGCGCTCCACACCTGCTCATCGAGCGGCTCCAGCGCGTCGCGACCGACCCGCCGCGCGCGCACAGCCTCCCGCCCGTTGCGGCCCGATGCTTCGGTGGTCGAGCGTAGCGCCCCGAAGATCAAGCGGGCATCGTCCACGTAGCGGGTCATGGGACCGACGGTGTCGAGCGTCGGGCTGAGCGGTGCGACGCCTTCCGTGGACACCGCGCCGATCGTCGTCTTCAACCCGACGATGCCGCAAAGCGCGGCGGG
>NZ_JBHSUM010000064.1:0-22810 GCF_042660605.1 Nitratireductor sp. GCM10026969 | reverse complement strand
ACCGCCTCGGCCGGAGCGATCGCGTCGGGCGTGCCGACGGTCAGCCACTGGCCGTCGAGCGGCAGACCGAAGAGGCGCCCCGCAGCAATGGCGCGATCGAAGTAGCGGTTGAGGGAATGCGGCTTAGCCGGGGCCGCATCGAACAGCCGCGGGTGGAGGATGCCGGCACCCGCGTAGATGAAGCCATCGGCACTTTCGCCCGCGCGCTTCAGCCGCCCATCCGCGTCCATCGTGAAATCCACTTTCCCGGTGTGTCCCGTGGCGGTTTTCGGATCCGCCAGCAGAAGGAGTATATCCATGCGGGCGGCGTCCCATGCAAGGGCAAGTCGCACCAGATTGGGCGCGGAACGGTCGATCCACAAGGTGTCGGCATTGAGGACGAAAAAAGGCGCCGCCCCGAGCAGCGGCAGCGCCTGCACGATGCCGCCGCCCGAATCGAGCAGCCTCTCCCGCTCGTCGGAAATCGTCACGCGCGGCCTTTTGCGGCCGGCAAGATGCGCCAGCATCAGGTCGGGCAGATGGTGGATGTTGACCACGGCCTCGGCCACACCGGCGCGTTCCAGCGCGTCGAGACCCCAGTCGACGAGCGGCTTGCCGCCCACCGGCACCAGCGGCTTGGGCAGGGTTTCCGTCAGCGGGCGCATGCGCGTGCCGAGACCGGCTGAAAGCACCATCGCCTTTTCGGGGATCGGCACGCTCACGCGGAGTCTCCCTCCAGAAGCCGATGCGCGCGATAGAAAGCGTCCAGATCGGCTAGCACGGGATGGGCAAGCACCCGCTCGAGATAGGCGCGGATGCGCGGCAGGTGCCGCAGGTAGCCGGGCTTGCCGTCGCGCCGTGCGAGGCGGACGAAGGTGCCCAGAAGCTTCGTGTTGCGCTGGGCGGCGGCGATTGCATAGGCCTCGGCAAAGGTCTCGCGGTCGAAATCCGGCCTGCGCCGCGCGGCGCAATAGGCTTCGACGACCGCCTGTTCCAGGGAGGGCGGTATCGTGATGCGCGAATCCAGCGCCAGCGCCGCCACGTCATAGGCGGCGGGGCCGAAGACAGCGTCCTGGATGTCGATCAGGCCGAGCCTGTCGAGGCCCTTCTTCTTCTCCCGCCAAATGATGTTGGGCGAATGGAAGTCGCGCAGGACGAGGCTCTGCTCGCTGTGGTCGAGCCGGTCGAAGAGGGAAGACCACAAGCGCCTGAATTCCGTCAGCTCTGCCTTGCTCGCCGCGCGCCCCTTTACATAGGGCAGGTACCAGTCGACGAGCAACTCGGTTTCGATGGCGAGCGCGGCATGGTCATAGGGGGGTGGGGTGTGGTCGACACCTTCGGCGACCGGGAAGCTTTGCGGCCAGTCACGATCGTGGAGGGCGGCCAGGAGGCCGGCGGCCGCTTCGTAGCGCGCCTTCACGGGCGTGCCGTCGGCAGCCGGGAACTGTGTTTCGCCCAGATGCTCGATCAGAAGCAACCCGGCGTCGAGATCCTGAGCGTAGATGCGCGGTGCGGCGAAGCCGGCTTCACGCAGGCCGTTGGCCACGCCGACGAAGGCGGTCACGGACTGGGCGAGGCGGGCGATCCGGCTGTAGGGCAGACCGTCGCGGACGATCGGCTCGTCGTGCCTTTGCGGCGCGTCCATGAGAATGAGGCGTTCCCCCTTCCCGGGAGTTACGGTCTCGTAGGCGCGGATCGACGCATCGCCGAGCAGGAAGGTACGGCGGGCGCCGCCATATCCGCCGGCGTCGAGAAACCCGCGAATGGCGAGGGAGCGGGCGATGCGCGCGGCGGCATCGGCCGGTGCCTGGATCTCGGCTTCGCGGCCGCCGTCGTGCTCGCGCAGGAAAAGGTGGGTCGCCCCGGCCAGGGCATCCGGCGCACGCTCGGGCCATTCCACAAGCGCCACGCCCCCCGCCGCGGCTTCGCCGAAACCGAGTTCTTCCAGCTCCTCCGGGTCGGACAGGCGGTAGAGATCGAAATGGTGGACCGGGATGCGCAGATCATAGCTCTGCACGAGGGTGAAGGTGGGACTCGGCACCTCGAGCTGCGGATCACCGGCAATCGCCCGAAGGATGGCGCGCGCCAGCGCCGTCTTACCCATGCCGAGGTCGCCGTGCAGCGCCACCACGTCGCCTGGCCGCAGCGCCGCGGCCAGGTCGTCGCCCAGGCGGTCCGTCGCCTGCTCGTCGGGCAGAAAGCGCAAAAAAGGCTGAGGCGCCGCCATCAATTCCGGTCTATTCCGCCGCTTCGCGGACACCTGTCGGGGCGAGCGGGAAACGGCATGTGACGGCGGTGCCGCGCCCCTCGCCGGTGTCGATCTCCACCGTGCCACCATGCAGCTCCACGAAGCTCTTCACGATGGACAGCCCGAGCCCGGCCCCGCGCCGGCGCCCGCCATTGCTGCGTGGCTCGAAGCGGCGGAAAATGGTCTGCAGCATCTCCGGCGACATGCCGGGCCCGTTGTCGTGCACCCTGAAGGCGACGGCCTCGCCGGCCTCCGTGACGGTGAGCGATACCCTGCCTCCCTCCGGCGCGTAATTCGCAGCATTGCTCAGCAGATTGTAGAGGATCTGCCGGATGCGGTTTTCGTCGGCGTGGAAAGCGGCGGGCGCAGCGTCGAGATCGAGGTCCAGGGTGATGCCGTGCTCGCGCAGACGGTCGGAGACGAGGTCGGCCGCCGCCTCCACCGTGGGCCGGATCGGCACCTCCGCGAACTCCAGCTCCATGATGCCCGCATCGACGGTGGCCAGATCGAGGATGTCGTTGACGACCGTCAGGAGGAGCGATGAGGACGAGCCGATATGATCCACATATTCGCGCTGGCGCTTGCCGAGCGGCCCGGTGGTCTCGAGCGCCAGAAGCTCGGTGAAGCCGATGATGTTGGTGAGCGGCGAGCGCAGCTCGTAGGAGACGTGCTGGACGAAATCGTTCTTCAGCTTGTCGGCCTTTTCCAGCGCCTCGTTCTTCTCCTTCAGCGCGCGCTCGACATTGACGCTGTCGGTGACATCGACGAAGGTCATCATGACCTGGCCGTTCGGCAGGTGGATGATCGCGTAACTCAGGTTCGTGCCGTTGACGAGTTCGGTGCGGCCGTGGCTGTCGCGCCGCTCGTCATCGAAGCCGGTCGCCGCGGCGACGAAATCGCTCCAGGGGCTGGGGTTGGCCACCGCGTCGCAGGCCGCCTTCAAGAGCGAGATGTGGACGTCGCCGTCGATCAGTTTCTCGGGAAGCTCCCACAGCCTGCGGAAAGCGGGATTCGACAGGCGCAGGCGGCCATCGGGCCCGAAGACGGCGACCCCTTCGGCGAGATTGTCCAGGGTCTCGCTCTGCACCTGGACGACGGCGTTGTAGCGCGATTCCAAGTCGAACTTTTCCGTCAGGTTCTCGAAAACCCAGGTGACGCCGCCCTTGGGCTGCGGGTTGGCGATGACGCGTATCGTGCGGCCGTCGGGCAGATGCCACCAGTGCTCCTCCGGCTCAACGGCGCGATAGGCGGAAAGGAGCTGCTCCTTCCAGCGGCGCCATTCCGGCTGTTCGGCCAGCTTGCCGTCGCTGCGCAGCCGGTCGAGCACGAGGGCGTTCTCCGGGCCGCCGTCGAGAAAGCCGGGTTCCAGATCCCACAATTTCTGGAAAGCCTGGTTGAAGAACTTCAGCTTCTGGTGCTCGTCGAAGATGGCAACGGCCGTGGTGAGCTGGTCCAGCGTGTCGGCGTGGCTGCGCACGGTGCGCTCGAACTCGCGCTTGAGCGCGTCCGCCTCGCTCGTATCCACCGCAATCCCGGCGCTGCCCTTGCCGGTGGCGAAATCGGTCACCGTGTAGACGCATCGATCGCCGCCCACCACCGTCGAGACGGAATCACGATAGACCCCGTCATGCCGGTGATGCTCTTGAAGCGCGGTCCGCACCGGGGTGGGCAGGAGTTCGCGGATCTCGCGGACCGCCTGCTCCGGATCGGCCTCGACCGCCCGCGCATAGGCCGCGTTCACCCATTTCAGCCGCCCCTCCTCGTCGCGCAGCCAGAACGGCATGTCGAGCGCGTTGACGAGGCCCAGCAGGTTGGCGTGGTCGTCCTTCAGGCGTTCATGGGCGAGCTTGAGTCTGGCGTGCTCGGCCTGCGCGGCGGAAAGCGACGAGAAGCGAATGACCGCGTGCAGGGCGGACTTGCGTCCCTGCACCTCGAGCAGAATCCCGGCGCGCGTCTCGGCCACGAGGTCGAACCCCTCCCCCCTGTCCCGCAGCGCTTCGGCGGCACGATCAAGCGCGGAAGCGGATTTCGGCATCAGCCAGCGGCCGAAGGCGAGGAAGGTGCTGCGCTCGCGGGGCGCGCCGCTGTCGATCGGCAGCTCGCCGACGACGGAAGGACGGCCGCCGTCTCCCGGCCACACGACGATGCGCTGGTCACGGAGATTGAGAAGCGCCTCGGAGCGGGAGAGTGCGCCGGAAAGCTCGGCGATCCGGGTCCTGAGGTCGATGTTTTCCGCCGAGATGCGGGCGCGCTGGCGAATGAGCCAGATCGCCGACAGAAGGGCTGCCCCCATGACGCCCGCGAAGCTGGCGAGCTGGATCACCTCCAGCGTGCCGACCGACAGGCTGCCGCCGAGCGGCAGGCCGATCTCGTGCTCGGCCGCAGCGGCGCCGATAGCCGTCGCCGCCAGGGCGACCGCCGGCAAGGGCGCGCGGACAAGCCGCGCGGACAAGCGATCCCGTCTTTTCCTACGGGCCTGAGGCCCCGAAATCCCGCCGGAAAGCGGGTTCAGCCCCGGCATGTCTTGTTCCTCTCCGCCGCATGATAATCAAGACCGCCCCGATCAGCGCCGTAGGCAAACAAATCGGCGCCTCGAATCACCGCACTGTACCCGGTCAGCGAATCCGGGTGAAGAAGGAAAGCGGCGCAAAAGAAATGCCGGGCTGAAAGTCAAGAGCCCGGCATCAATATTTTGTGGTACCGCGTGAAAAAATTAGTACCTGTAGTGATCCGGTTTGAACGGACCTTCCGGGCTCACGCCGATATAGGCGGCCTGCTCGGCCGAGAGCTGGGTCAGCTTGGCGCCGAGCTTGCCCAGATGCAGCCCCGCCACCTTCTCGTCGAGGTGCTTGGGAAGCACATAGACGCGGTTTTCGTACTGGCCGGTACGGACCCACAACTCGATCTGCGCCAGCACCTGGTTGGTGAAGGAAGCCGACATCACGAAGCTGGGATGGCCGGTGGCGTTTCCGAGGTTGAGCAGACGTCCTTCCGACAAGAGGATGATGCGCTTGCCGTCGGAAAACTCGATCATGTCGACCTGCGGCTTGATGTTCGTCCATTTGAAATTGCGCAGGGCCAAGACCTGAATCTCGTTGTCGAAATGGCCGATGTTGCCGAGGATCGCCATGTCCTTCATCCGGCGCATCTGGTCGAGGGAGACGACGTCCTTGTTTCCCGTGGCGGTGATGATGATGTCGGCCGTGGGCACGGCGTCTTCCAGGGTGACGACCTCGAAACCGTCCATGGCCGCCTGCAGGGCGCAGATCGGATCGGCCTCCGTGACCTTGACGCGGGCGCCGGCGCCCGCGAGCGACTGCGCCGACCCCTTGCCGACATCGCCGTAGCCACAGACGATCGCCACCTTGCCGGCCATCATCACGTCGGTGGCGCGGCGAATGCCGTCCACAAGGGATTCCTTGCAGCCGTACTTGTTGTCGAATTTCGACTTGGTGACGGAATCGTTCACGTTGATCGCGGGGAAGGGCAGAAGACCCTTCTTCTGGAGCTGGTAGAGCCGGTTGACGCCGGTGGTGGTCTCTTCCGTAACACCGCGGATGGCGTCACGCTGGCGGGCGAAAAAGCCGGGCGTCGCGGCCATGCGCTTCTTGATCTGGGCGAAGAGCACCTCTTCCTCCTCGCTGCCGGGATTGGTCAGAACGTCCTCGCCGGCCTCGGCACGCGCGCCGAGCAGGATGTACATGGTGGCGTCGCCGCCGTCGTCCAGAATCATGTTGGACGGTTCACCGTCCGGCCATTGAAAGATGCGGTCGGTATAGGTCCAGTACTCCTCCAGCGTCTCGCCCTTGACAGCGAAGACCGGGGTGCCGGTTTCGGCGATCGCCGCGGCGGCATGATCCTGGGTGGAAAAGATGTTGCAGGAGGCCCAGCGCACCTCCGCGCCCAGCGCCTGCAGGGTCTCGATCAGCACAGCCGTCTGGATCGTCATGTGGAGCGAGCCGGAAATGCGCGCGCCCCTGAGGGGTTTGTCGGAACCGAATTCCGCGCGGCAGGCCATCAGGCCGGGCATCTCGGTTTCGGCAATCTCGATCTCCTTGCGGCCCCAGTCGGAAAGGGAAATGTCGGCCACGACGTAATCTTTGTCAGCCATCGGCTCAGCTCCAGCTCGGCATGGTTTTCAGCAGCGCACAAGCGGCGCGGTACCCGTATTTGCCTAGCAGATCGGGCCACGGGCGACAATCGAATAAAAATATAAAGAAATGTTTATGTGGCTATGCGAGTCGTAGGGTGAGGCCTCAGGTCTCCTCGCCGAAGCGGCTGGCGATCAGCTTTTCGAGCGCCGCCATCACGTCAGCCGCCTCGCGGCCGCGCGCAGTGACCGTGATGGTGCAGCCTGGGCTCGCGGCCAGCATCATCAGGCCCATGATCGAGGTGCCGCCCACCGAAATGCCGTCACGCTCGACCGTCACCCTGGCGTCATAGCCAGCAACGAGCTGCACGAACTTGGCGGAAGCGCGCGCGTGCAGGCCACGCTGATTGACGATGGAGAAGTTGCGGGTAATGACATCCTTCTCGGTTGATCCGCTCGGCGACACGCTCATTTGCCGTTGAGCACCTGGCTTGCCACGTTGATGTATTTGCGGCCGGCCGTCTGTGCCTCCTCGAGCGCAAGCGCCATGTCGTTGCCGGACCGTACGCTGGACAGCTTGATCAGCATCGGCAGGTTCATGCCGGCGACCACTTCCACCCGCCCGGGATCCATGACCGAGATCGCCAGATTGGACGGCGTCCCGCCGAACATGTCAGTGAGGATGATCACGCCGGCACCGGTATCGGCGCTTGCGACGGCCTCCACGATGTCGCGCCGGCGCTGCTCCATATCGTCCTCGGCGCCGATGGAGACGGTCTCCAGATTGTTCTGCGGGCCCACGACGTGCTCCACGGCATGGCGGAATTCCTCCGCCAGATGCCCATGGGTGACGAGAACAATGCCAATCATCGGATGGTCGCTCTCCCCCGGTGCCCCGTCGCGGATTCCCACGGGCTCGCCGACGCCCTGTCCATGCGTTTCGAGGCCGTCAATCTGTCACTCCGCCCACTGGCTTGCCAATTCGATACGCAAGATGCGCTGTCTTTCGCCGGATATCCGGAATTCCGTCTGACTGCCTCACGGCAAAAGCGATATCTTGTCAACGGATAATGCGTTGACAAGCCCAAAATGGACATCATTTGACGGATTTTTGACGCAGCCTTAGGCGAAGGGCGGCAACCCAAGGCGCGCCGCGACGGCCAGAACCGCGCCCTGGGGATCGCGCTCAGCAAGTTTCAGGCAGGGTAGGGGAACACCCGCCAGGACAACTTGCATATGTTCGTCCACGCGCGGGGCGACCGCGGCCGGCACCAGTTGGACCACCAGGTCGATCACGGCGCAATTCTCGTGCGCGATGGGGGCGGGACCGAAGCCGCGGGCCTCGGCGAGACCGCCGATCGTTTCCGCCGCGCGACCGACGAGGCGCCCGTTTTCGGCCGACAGGAAAAGCTGGTCGTCACCGACCATTCGCGCAAAGAACCCGCAGGCCGCGCCATGACGAAGGAGGGCGAGCGCCAACGCCGTCTTGCCGGCACCGGACGGCCCTGTGACGAAGACGCCGGTTTCGCCGACGACGACCAGGCTGCCATGGTGGTTGCCTCCGGCCACCGCTCTCAGTCCTCGGCGGGCAGCGTGATGACGAAGCGGGCGCCGCGTATCTCCCCCGGCTTGGCCCCGGGGATGTTCTCTGCAGTCAGCGTTCCGCCATGGGCTTCGATGATCTGCCGGCTGATGGAGAGACCGAGGCCGGAGTTCTGACCGAAGGCCTCGCCCGAGGGGCGATCGGTGTAGAAGCGTTCGAAGATGCGTTCGATGTTCTCAGCGCGAATACCCGGTCCGTTGTCCTCGACCGTCAGGAGAATGCGTCGGGCGCTGCGCGAGAGGGTGAGGGTGATGCGACCGTCCTCGCTGGACACGAAGGAACGGGCGTTCTCGATGAGGTTGGTGATCACCTGGCCGAGCCGCAGGTCGTGCCCCGCCGCGGTAAATTTCCGTCCCGGAGCGTCCTCGACTTCGAAACGGATGTCCACCCGCTTCTTCTTGCCCCCGATATCGCGGGTGGCGGCCACAAGGTCGCCGACGAACTGCTTGAGATTGATGGGCTCGGCGTCCTCGCGCACGAGCTCGGCGTCGAGACGCGATGCGTCCGAGATATCCGTGATCAGCCGGTCGAGCCGGCGCACGTCGTGCTGAATGATCTCCAGCAGCCGTTCGCGCGAACGCTCGTCCTTCGCCAGAGGCAGCGTCTCCACCGCGCTGCCGAGCGAGGTGAGCGGGTTCTTCAATTCATGCGCGACATCGGCGGCGAAGCTCTCGATGGCGTCCATTCGGGCATAAAGCGCCTTGGTCATGTCGCGCAGCGCGATCGACAGATTGCCGATCTCGTCCTGACGATGGGAGAAGTCGGGAATCTCTTCCCTCTTGCGCACGCCGCGGCGCACGCGGATCGCCGCCGCCGACAGGCGACGCAGCGGATTGGCAATGGTCGAGGCCAGAAGGAGCGACAGGACCGCCGTGACCAGCGCGGCGACGCCGAAGACGCGCAGGATGGCAAGCCGTTCCTCGGCGAGAATGCGGTCGACGTCTCCCTGCGTGGAAAGCTGAAGAACGCCCAGCACCGCCCGGAAACGCTGGATGGGCACAGCGACCGAAATGATGTGCTCGCCCTGCTCGCTGCGCCGTACCAGGGCTCTCGGCACGCCCTCCGTCAGTGCGGTCATCACCTCCTCATAAGCGACACCGCTGCCGCCGGGCTGCTCCTTGTCGAGCGGGTACTCGTTGCGCTGGAACAGCACCTTGAAGCGGGCCTTGAGCCAGTCGAGAAATCCGGTCTCCTCCTCTTCCACCGCCGGCAGGTTGTAGCGCAGGATCTGTCCCCGTGAATAGAGCGTGCGCGAATCGAGCAGCAGGTTCGCGTCACGGTCGTAAATGCGCGCACGGGTCTTGGCCGGCGAGATCACCCGGCGCAAAAGCGGGGCGACGATCTCCGGATTGATCGGGAAATCTAGGTTCTCGAGCTGGTCGGTCCGCGGTGGCAGACTTTCGCCCGCCTGCAACTCCAACAGCTTGTCGGGATCGATGAGGATCGAATCCGTCTCGACCGTGGCCGAGCTGGCAACAGCGCCGGCGATGATGCTGCCCTGTGTCCGGAGGCTTTCGATCTGGGCGTCGATGAGGGCTTCACGGAACTGGTTGATGTAGAGGATGCCGACGACCAGAACGCCGATGGCGCCGAAATTGAGGATGAGGATGCGGCGGGTCAGGCTGGAGAACATGTAATGACCCAGCATCCGCCTGACCGGCACGGCCAGACGGCTCAGCAGCCAGGAGGAAGAGCGCTCTGCTCTTTCCGCCGTCGCGGAGCTTCTCTTTTCCCGTGCCTCCATGACCTCCAGCGACAATCGTTAGGCTTCGCGGAAACGGTATCCGACACCGTAAAGGGTTTCGATCATATCGAAACTGCCGTCGACGGCCTTGAACTTCTTGCGCAGCCGCTTGATGTGGCTGTCGATGGTTCTGTCGTCGACATAGACCTGCTCGTCATAGGCCGAGTCCATCAGTGCGTCACGGCTTTTCACCACGCCGGGGCGTTGCGCCAGCGCATGCAGGATGAGAAATTCGGTGACGGTCAGCGTGACGGGCTCGCCCCGCCAGGTGCAGGTGTGGCGCTCCTGATCCATCACGAGATGACCACGCTCCAGGGAACGTGACTGCTTGTCGGCGACCTTCGCCGTCGCCTCGCGTGCGCTCGCGCGGCGCAGAACGGCCCGTACCCGCTCCGCCAGAAGCCTCTGCGAAAAGGGTTTTCGGACGAAATCGTCAGCGCCCATCTTGAGCCCGAAGAGCTCGTCGATCTCGTCGTCCTTCGAAGTGAGGAAGATCACGGGAATGTCGCTCTTCTGCCGGAGGCGGCGCAAGAGCTCCATCCCATCCATGCGGGGCATCTTGATGTCCAGTATTGCGAGCGAGGGCGGGCGGGCGCTCAGCCCCTCCAGCGCCGACGCTCCGTCGGTATAGGTCTCCACGCGGTAGCCCTCCGATTCCAGCGCGATCGAGACCGACGTCAGAATATTGCGGTCGTCATCAACGAGCGCGATTGTTGCCATGTCGTGCGGCTCCCTCGTCATGCGGGTGTCCCTTCCTGCTGCAATCGTGCGCAGATGCAGGACAAATTGGGTACAAAATGTGGCACATTCTGCGGGCAGAGTCACTTCACCGCCCGGCCTGCGACAGTTTGTGCACGCGCTACGCGAAATCCCGGCGGCAGGTAGGACGGGGGACAGGCGAATTGAACCCCTATAACCGATTTAAATCGCGCTTAAAATCTTTAAATCGATTAATGATTTGAAATCGCTGCGCTTTTCTGGTTGAGACAATCTTCGCCTGCCGGAGGGGTTTTGCCCGGTTTGCTGGCGGCGGAGGATCAACGCAAATCTGGTAGCGAAACATGGATGAGACCGGCCATCGCAATCCCGCCAGCGGGATCGAAAAAAGCAATCTGAAGACCAAGGGCACCGTCTTCTACAATCTCCCGACGCGGGATTTGTACGAGGAAGCAATCCGGCGCCGCGAGGCGCGGCTCACCGTGCACGGTGCCCTGGCGGCAGAAACCGGCCAGCACACCGGCCGTTCGCCCAAGGACCGATTCATCGTGCGCGATGCCGACACGGAAAACGCCGTGTGGTGGGACAACAACAAGGCGATCGCGCGCGCGCAATTCGACACGCTGTTCGAGGATTTCCGGCGCCATGCAGAAGGCCTCGACCTGTTCGTCCAGGACCTGATCGGCGGCGCGGACCGCGAGAACGCCCTGCCGACGCGCGTGATCACGGAATATGCGTGGCACTCGCTCTTCATCCGCACCATGCTCATCCGCCCGGAACAGGTGGAGCTGGCGGATTTCGTGCCGGAGATGACAGTCATCGATTTCCCCTCCTTCAAGGGCGATCCGGCGCGGCACGGCTGTCGCGGGGAGACGGTGATCGCCGTCGATCTGACGCGCAAGATCGTGCTCGTCGGCGGCTCCTCCTATGCGGGCGAGATGAAGAAGTCCGTCTTTACCACGCTCAACTACATCCTGCCGCCGCGCGGCGTGATGCCGATGCATTGCTCGGCCAATGTCGGTCCCGACGGCGACGCCGCCCTCTTCTTCGGCCTGTCGGGTACGGGCAAGACCACGCTTTCGGCCGATCCGGCGCGCACGCTTCTCGGCGACGACGAGCACGGCTGGGGGGCACACGGGGTCTTCAATTTCGAAGGCGGATGCTATGCCAAAACGATCCGCCTCTCCGAGGAGGCCGAGCCGGAGATCTATGCCACGACGCGGCGTTTCGGCACGCTCATGGAAAACGTCGTGCTCGATGCCGACGGGGCGCCGGACTTCGACGACGGCAGCCTGACGGAGAACGCGCGCTGCGCCTATCCGCTGGATTTCATCCCCAATGCCAGCGCGACAGGGCGCGCCGGTCATCCCAAGAACATCATCATGCTGACATGCGATGCCTTCGGCGTGATGCCGCCGATCGCGCGGCTTTCGCCGGCGCAGGCAATGTATCACTTCCTGTCCGGCTACACGGCCAAGGTGGCCGGGACGGAGAAGGGCGTGACGGAACCGGAAGCCACCTTCTCCACCTGTTTCGGCGCCCCCTTCATGCCGCGCCATCCCTCCATCTACGGCAATCTCCTGCGCGACCTGATCGCTGGACATGGGGTCAATTGCTGGCTGGTGAACACCGGCTGGACCGGCGGTGCCTTCGGCACGGGCGAGCGCATGCCCATCCAGGTGACGCGGAGGCTCCTGACAGCCGCTCTCAACGGTGCGCTGAACCAGGCCGAATTCCGCACCGACGAGCATTTCGGCTTCGCCGTGCCCGTCGCGGTGCCGGGGATCGACAGCGGCATTCTCGATCCGCGCGGCACCTGGCCGGACAAGGCCGCCTTCGATGCCCAGGCGGAACGGCTGATCGGGATGTTCATCGAGAACTTCGCGAAATTCGAATCGCACGTGGACACAGATGTCCTGAAGGCTTCGCCGCAGATGCGGCAAGCGGCCGAATAGGCTTGCCGCGCGGCACCATCCTGGCACATCCTGGTTCGGGCAATGGGCACGAACCAGGAAAGGGATAATGGCCGACGGCGATCTTCATATTCAGCCCGGCATCCTTGTCGCCGCAGACGAGCTGGAGGAGCAGTTCATCCGCGCCTCCGGCCCCGGCGGACAGAACGTCAACAAGGTGGCGACCGCGGTGCAGTTGCGCTTCGACGCCGCCAATGCGCGGCATCTGTCCGAGCGCGTGCGCGCGCGGGCGCTGAAGCTCGCCGGCAGCCGGGCGACGAAGGACGGTCAAATCGTCATCGAAGCCGCGCGCTTCAGAACACAGGAGCAGAACCGCGCCGACGCACGCGCGCGCCTTGCGGAGCTCCTGAGACGGGCAGCAGAGCCGCCGCCCAAGCCGCGCAAGAAGACCAAGCCGTCCAAGGGCGCGGTCGAAAGGCGGCTGAAGACGAAGTCGGGGCGCGGACAGATCAAGAAGCTGCGCGGCAAGGTCTCGCCGGAATAGGCGCCTGAACCGGGTTGCCAAGCCTCAAGGCGCCCCTATGGTGACGGGAATGGCTTGCCCTGAAAGCCGGATGACGACAGCGTTTCGGACGGTATTCATGAACACTCTGCCCAACGGCGTGCGCCATATTCCCGGCGCCTTGGACCAGGATGCGCAGGAGGCGCTGCTTGAGGAGGTCCGCGCGGCGGTCGCCGCGGCGCCGCTCTTCGTCCCCACCATGCCGCGCACGGGCAAGCCGATGAGCGTGCGCATGACCAATTGCGGTCCGCTCGGCTGGCTGACCGACAAGGAACGCGGCTATCGCTATCAGGCAACCCATCCCCAAACGGGACGGCCATGGCCCGCGATACCGCCTGCGCTGCTGGCCGTGTGGGAAAAGTTCGCCGGCTATCCGCATCCGCCGGAGGCCTGCCTCGTCAACTACTACGACGATACCGCAAGGATGGGCCTGCATCAGGACCGGGACGAGCGGGAATTCGCCGCACCCGTGGTTTCCGTATCGCTGGGCGACGCCTGCTTGTTCCGCGTCGGCGGCAGAAGCCGTTCGGGCAAGACGGTCTCCTTCCGGCTCGAAAGCGGCGATGTCGTCGTACTCGGCGGGGAGGGACGGATGTCCTTTCATGGCGTGGACAGGATCTATCCGGGCACGTCAACGCTGCTCAGGAACGGCGGCCGCATCAACCTGACGCTCCGGCGGGTCAATCCGCCCAACCCAGGGTGAGATCACGGGAGCGGAGGCGCTTTACACTGCCGCCTCGTCCTCTGAAATCCCGGTGGAGCGAAGGCTTGCGCGGGATGACTGCAGCGAGGTGCGCTACAGTTTCCTGAGCGCGACCTCTTCGACGAGATGGTTCGTGCCCTTGCGCAGTATGAGATCGGCGCGCGGCCGGGTGGGCAGGATGTTCTCGCGCAGGTTCTTGAGGTTGATGTTGTGCCAGAGCTGCTCGGCGATCGCCTTGGCGGCGCTCGGCGCCAGCTTGGAATAGCGGTGAAAGAAGGACATCGGATCGCGGAAGGCGGTGTCGCGCAGGCGCATGAAGCGCTCGACATACCAGTCGTGAACCAGATCCTCCGGCGCATCGATGTAGATGGAGAAATCGAAGAAGTCCGACACGAAGGGCACCGCCTTGCCGTCCTGCGGCAGGTCGCGGGTCTGCAGCACGTTGATGCCCTCGAAGATGAGGATGTCGGGCCGGTCGATGGTGACAAAATCGCCGGGAACCACGTCATAGGTGAGGTGCGAATAGACGGGCGCCCGCACATTGGGCAGGCCGGCCTTGATGCCGGACAGAAAGCGCAGGATGGCGCCGACGTCGTAGCTGTCGGGAAAGCCCTTGCGGTCCATCAGGCCTTCCTGGCGGAGGATCGCGTTCGGATAGAGAAAACCGTCGGTGGTGACCAGATCGACCTTGGGGCTTGATGGCCAGCGGGCCAGAAGCTCCTTCAGCACGCGCGCGGTGGTGGACTTTCCAACCGCCACCGATCCGGCGATGCCGATGATGAACGGGGCCTTGACCGCATCGTTGGCATCGAAAAACACCTGCCTCTGGCGGAACAGAAGCTGCATCGCCTCGACATGGGCCGAAAGCAGCCGCGACATCGACAGGTAGATGCGGCGCACCTCCTCGAGGTCCACCGGGTCGTTCAGCGAGCGCAGCCGGCGCACCTCGTCTTCGGTCAGCGTGAGCGGGGTGTCGTGGCGAAACTGCGCCCACCGCTCTGCCGTGAAGATGCGGTATGGAGAGTAACGCTCGGTGGGAACAAGCTGGTCCATCAGCGAATTTTCCTGCGGTCCTGTCAGCGCTCCGACCCAGCGGAAGTGCCCCGTGCAGCTTTTTCGGCGACCCCTGAGCGACCGGTGCGCCGCTCGAGCTCGCCGACCACCTCGTCGAGCCGGACGCCGGCGATGTGGAGCACAACAAGCCAGTGATAGATAAGGTCCGCGCTTTCCGAGACGAGGGCATCGCGGTCGCCCGAGACGGCTGCGATGACCGCTTCCACGCCTTCCTCTCCGAGTTTCTGGGCGGCCTTCGGCATGCCGGCGGCGACCAGCCGCGCTGTCCAGGACTGCTCGTCGCCCGAATGGGCCCGCTCGGCGATGATGGTTTCGAGCATGGAAATATCGAACCCGCTCATCCGCGCCCCGCCTCCGCCTGATCGAGCCGCATGGGAATGCCCGCCGCGGCCATGTGCTTCTTTGCCTCGCCGATCGTATAGGTTCCGAAATGGAAAATCGAGGCGGCGAGGACAGCCGCCGCATGCCCCTCCCGAATGCCGTCCACCAGATGATCGAGGTTTCCGACGCCGCCCGAGGCGATCACCGGCGCACGCACGGCGTCCGCCACGGCACGCGTGAGCGCCACATCGTAACCTGCCTTGGTGCCGTCGCGGTCCATCGAGGTGAGCAGAATTTCGCCCGCGCCCAGCGAGACCACACGCTCGGCGAAGGCCACAGCGTCGATGCCGGTCGCGTTGCGCCCGCCGTGGGTGAAGATCTCCCAGCGCGCCGGCGCGCCCTCGGCGGAGACGCGCTTGGCGTCGATGGCAACGACAATGCACTGATCGCCGAACTTGTCGGCGGCACGGGCGACGAACTCCGGATCCTTCACGGCGGCGGTGTTGATGGACACCTTGTCGGCGCCGGCCAAAAGCAGCTTTCGGATGTCGGAGACCTGGCGCACGCCGCCGCCGACGGTCAGCGGCATGAAGCACTGCTCGGCCGTGCGCGCGACCACATCGAAGATCGTCTCCCGGTTCTCGTGGCTCGCCGTGATATCGAGGAAGCAGAGCTCGTCCGCCCCCGCCGCGTCATAGGCCTTCGCCGCCTCCACCGGATCGCCGGCGTCGACCAGATCGACGAAATTGACGCCCTTGACGACGCGGCCGTTATGCACGTCGAGGCAGGGGATGACGCGGGCCTTGAGGGTCATGCACGCGCCTCTTTGAGCATCTTGAGCGCCTCCCGCGCATCGATCCGCCCGTCATAGAGCGCGCGGCCTGAGATGGCGCCTTCGAGCCTTGCCGCGTCGGGCCGCGTCATGCGCTCGATGTCAGCCATGGAGGCAAGACCGCCGGAGGCGATGACGGGGATGGAGACCGCCTCGGCCAGCGCGATCGTCGCCTCCCAGTTGATGCCGGTCAGAACACCATCGCGGTCGATATCGGTATAGATGATGGCTGCCACGCCCGCGCCCTCGAAACGCCTTGCGAGTTCGGTCGCCGACAAATCGGATGTCTCGGCCCAACCCTCGACGGCCACCTTGCCGCCGCGCGCGTCGATGCCGACGGCGATCCGGCCGGGGAATTTCCGGCAGGCCTCGTACACCAGGGCGGGATCGCGCACGGCCACCGTGCCGAGGATGACGCGGGCCAGCCCCTTCTCGAGCCACGCTTCGATCTGGGCCAGCGAGCGGATGCCGCCGCCGAGCTGCACCGGGTTCTTCGTGGCGCGCAGGATCGCCTCCACGGCCAGGCCGTTGCGGCTTTCCCCGGCAAAGGCGCCGTTCAGATCGACCACGTGCAGCCATTCGAAGCCTTCGTCCTCGAAGGCCTTCGCCTGGGCAGCGGGATCGCGATTGTAGACGGTGGCCTCGCTCATCTCGCCGAGCCTGAGCCGCACGCATTCGCCGTCTTTGAGGTCGATGGCGGGGAAGAGGATCATGGTTTCCACGTCAGGAAGTTCGCGATCAGCGCGAGGCCGAGCGCCTGGCTCTTTTCGGGATGGAACTGTGTGCCGGCGAGGTTGTCGCGGGCGACGGCGGCGGTAACCTCGCCGCCGTAATCCGTCACCGCCAAGACATCCTCCGGGCGCTCGGCGGCGAGGTGGTAGGAGTGCACGAAATAGGCGTGCAAGCCCTTCTTCCCCGTCTGAATGCCGTCGAAGAGCGGGTGGGAATGTTTCACGTGAATCGTGTTCCAGCCGATCTGCGGGATCTTCAGCGCGGGGTCGGAGGGCTCCATCTCCTTCACGTCGCCGGCGATCCAGCCGAAGCCCTTCGTTACTGTTTTTTCCAGACCGCGCTCGGACATGAGCTGCATGCCCACACAGATGCCGAGGAAGGGGCGCGCGTTGCGGATTGCGACCTCCTCAATGGCTTCCACCATGCCGGGCACCGCGTCCAGCCCGGCACGGCAATCCGCATAGGCGCCGACGCCCGGCAGGACGATGCGGTCGGCGGTGCGCACCCGATCGGCATTGTCGGTGAGGTCGATCTTTGCAGTCACGCCCGCTTCACGCGCGGCGCGCTCGAAAGCCTTGACGGCGGAGCGCAGGTTGCCGGAACCGTAGTCTATGAGGGCAACGCGCATCGTCATGTCCTTCGCGGGTAGTCCAGAAGGCCAAAGGCGGGAGTGGCGGTCCTCGGCCGGGGCTTGCCAGCCACCGGTGCGAGCGGAACGGGGGGCGGGGCTGCGCGTTCGATGCGCGCTGCCGCTTCGGACACATAGCGCGCCTCCGCCTCGTTGCGGTTTCCCGCCTCGACGAGGCCCCAGTCCACCCAGCCGCGCCTGCGCAGGGCGGCCGCGCGCAGCGCCTGCGCCTCGAGGCCGATGAGGAACGACAGGAGCAGCGAAAGGATCGGCGTGAGAACCGCGAAGCCGGGCTGCATACCGAGCGCGGCAATCGACAGACTGAGGGCGAGCACGGCGAAAGCCTCCAGCCACATGCGATGGAACAGAAACCAGAGGAAGGGGACGATGAAGGCGAGCACGGCGAAGCCGTCGCGGATCAGAACCGCCTTCTCCGTCCGCTCCGAGGGCCCGTTCCCGGGCTCGAGAACCATATAGCTCGCCATCTCGAGTTCCTCAGCCGCTCAATGTTCCCTTGGTGGACGGCACGGCGTCGGGCTGCCGGGGGTCGGCCGAAAGCGCCGCCCGAAGCACCCGCGCCACCGCCTTGAAGCAGGTTTCGGCAATATGGTGGCTGTTGGCGCCGTAGAGGTTCGTCACATGAAGCGTGATGCCGGCATTCTGGGCCAGGGCATGGAAGAACTCGCGCACGAGCTCGGTGTCGAAGGTACCGATCTTCGGCGCGGGGAAGGCAACATGCCATACGAGGAACGGCCGGCCGGAGACGTCCACCGCCGCGCGCGTCAGTGTCTCGTCCATGGCCAGATCGAGCGAGGCGTAGCGCACAATGCCGCGCCGCTCGCCAAGGGCTTTGGCGATCGCCTGGCCGATGGCGATGCCGCAATCCTCGACCGTGTGATGGTCGTCGACATGCAAGTCGCCATTCGCCTTCACCGTCATATCGACGAGGGAATGGCGCGCGAGCTGCTCCAGCATATGGTCGAAAAAACCCACGCCGGTGGTGATTTCATAGCGGCCCTCGCCGTCGAGATCGACGGAAACCGTTACATCCGTCTCGCCCGTCTTGCGGCTGACCTCCGCCCGGCGTTCTGTGCTGGCGGCCATGAATCTTTCCTTTGCACATCCAGAAGGTCCGCCTTCTACCAGCATGTTCCGTGGAATGCCAGACACTCGACCCGGCCCCTTCCGGGGCGCGTTTGCATTCTCGAACGAGGGACTTACATATGCCGTCTGACGGGCCCGCCGCTGCCGGGCGCACCGACGGAGTTTGCGATGAGCGAAGACAATTCCATGCATGCCACGACCATCGTCACCGTCCGCAAGGGCGGCAAGGTGGTGATTGCCGGTGACGGGCAGGTGAGCTTCGGCCAGACGGTGATGAAGGGCAATGCGCGCAAGGTGCGTCGCCTCGGCAAGGGCAACGTGATCGCCGGTTTCGCCGGCGCCACTGCGGATGCGTTTACGCTGCTGGAGCGGCTCGAGAACAAGCTGGAGCAATATCCGGAGCAACTCATGCGCGCCTGCGTCGAACTCGCCAAGGACTGGCGCACGGACCGCTATCTGCGCCGGCTGGAGGCGATGATGCTGGTGGCCGACCGGAACGTGACGCTGGCCCTAACCGGAAACGGCGACGTGCTGGAACCTGAACAGGGCGTCATGGCCATCGGCTCGGGCGGCAACTACGCGCTTGCCGCCGCGCGCGCGCTTCTCGACACGGACAAAAGCGCCGAGGAGATCGCCCGGCGCGCCATGGAGATCGCCGCCAGCATCTGCATCTACACCAACGACTCCATCATGGTCGAAACGCTCGATGCCGAATAGCCCGGGACAGATCGGCTTCACGCCCGTGGAACCGGGCCACTATCCCCTCTTGCGGCAGTGGCTGAGAGCGCCGCACGTGCGCGAATGGTGGGGCGAGGTGGAGGAGGAGCTGGGCTTCATCCGCGACATGGTGGAGGGTCGCGACACGACACGGCCTTTCCTCATCACGCTCGACGAGGAGCCGGTGGGCTATATCCAATACTGGTTCATCGGCCACCACCAAAACGATGCGTGGGGCGAGAAGGCCCCCTGGCTGAAGGCGCTGCCGGCGGATGCCGTCGGCGTCGACCTGACCATCGGCGAGGCGGCATGGCTGTCCAAGGGCGTTGGATCGGCGGCGCTGTCGGCCTTCGTCGCCCGGCTCAGGGCCGACGGCTTCGGCACCATCGTAATCGATCCCGACCGCGAAAACCTGCGCGCCGTCCGCGCCTATGAAAAGGCCGGCTTCAGACCCGTTCCCGAGCTTGAGGGGCGCACGGGGAAGGTCCTGATCATGCAACACCACGAATACGCAAACGAGACCCTGTCATGACCAACTTTTCCCCCCGCGAGATTGTCTCCGAGCTCGACCGCTACATCATCGGCCAGAAGGACGCCAAGCGCGCGGTGGCGATCGCGCTGAGAAACCGCTGGCGCCGGCAGCAGCTCGAAGAGGGGCTGCGCGAGGAAGTGATGCCGAAGAACATCCTGATGATCGGCCCCACCGGCGTCGGCAAGACGGAGATTTCACGCCGCCTCGCGAAGCTGGCGGGTGCGCCTTTCATGAAGGTGGAGGCGACCAAATTCACCGAGGTCGGCTATGTCGGCCGCGATGTGGAGCAGATCATCCGCGACCTCGTCGAGGTCTCGATCGGACTTACCCGCGAGAAGATGCGTGAGAACGTCAAGGCACGCGCGCATATGAACGCTGAGGAGCGGGTTCTGGAGGCGCTGGTCGGCAAGACGGCAAGCCCCGCCACGCGCGACAGCTTCCGCCAGAAGCTCCGGGCCGGCGAGATGGATGACAAGGAAATCGAGATCGAGGTGGCAGACACCGGCGGCGGCATGGGCGGCTTCGAGATCCCCGGCATGCCGGGGGCCAATGTCGGTGTGCTGAACATCAACGACATGCTGCAGAAGGCCATGGGCGGCGGGCGCACCAAGACCGTCAAGACGACGGTCAAGGACTCCTACAAGCACCTGATCAACGACGAATCGGACAAGTTGCTCGACGAGGACGAGGTCGCACAGCGCGCTCTGGAATCGGCACAAAACGACGGCATCGTCTTCCTGGACGAGGTCGACAAGATCGCCACCCGCGAGGGCGGCACCGGGGCGGGCGTCTCGCGCGAAGGCGTGCAGCGCGATCTCCTGCCGCTGGTCGAGGGCACGACCGTGGCGACCAAATATGGGCCCGTGAAGACCGACCATATCCTCTTCATCGCCTCCGGCGCCTTCCATGTGTCGAAGCCTTCGGACCTTCTTCCCGAACTGCAGGGCCGCCTGCCCATCCGGGTCGAGCTCAGGGCCCTCGAGAAAGAGGATTTCCGCCGCATCTTGACGGAGACGGAGGCCAGCCTCATCAAGCAGTATGTGGCGCTGATGCAGACGGAAGGTGTCGAGCTCGAATTCACCGACGATGCGATCGACCGGCTGGCGGCGATCGCCGTGGACCTCAACGCGAGCGTCGAGAACATCGGCGCGCGGCGGCTGCAGACGGTGATGGAGCGCGTCCTGGACGACATTTCCTACAACGCGCCCGACCGCTCCGGGGCAACGGTCCAGATCGATGCCGCCTATGTGGACGAGAATGTCGGGGATCTCGCCAAGAACACCGACCTGTCGCGCTTCATTCTGTGAGCTTACGGTCACATTCGGCAACAAAAGCACCGGCCGCATCGAATCTCCTCGACTCGCGCGGCCGCCTTCCATAGGTTGCACCCCGATTCTAAAAGCATAATCGTCGGGTTGGGCGGATGGCGCTGAGACACTGCATGGTCTTGGGCTTCTCCTTGAGCGTGGCAGCGTTCTCGGCAGAAGCGTTGGAGCTCGTTGCGGCTGGAAATCACGGTGCCGAGCAACCACCCGTCCCCGGAGCCTCGTCACGGCGCACCAGTGCGGGCGGGACCACGTTCGACGCCAAATATGCGAAGATCTATGGGCTCCTCGAAAGCGATGCCGCGCTCAGGGCCAAGATCAGGAAGGCGGCGGCGCTGTTCGGCATCGCACCGATCCACGTCATTGGCGCGATCGTCGGCGAA
Source organism: Nitratireductor sp. GCM10026969 (assembly GCF_042660605.1). Taxonomy (NCBI): domain Bacteria; kingdom Pseudomonadati; phylum Pseudomonadota; class Alphaproteobacteria; order Hyphomicrobiales; family Phyllobacteriaceae; genus Nitratireductor; species Nitratireductor sp. GCM10026969. The sequence continues at coordinate 1,603 of NZ_JBHSUM010000064.1, read as the reverse complement.
CACACCTACAACGTGGACGCCTACGACCACCTTCAGACCTATTATGTGAAGGCCGTTTCCTATCTGGAAAGCTCCTTTTCCTTCTCCCATGGCGGCGAAAGCCTGGCATCCTTCCTCGAACGTCCGCAATTCGATCCATGCGATGAGGAGGCAGGCAGCCATGAAGTGTGGAGCTGCCGCGAAGCGGTCTGGGACAAGGCCTTTCGCGGCAGGACCGTCGAGGGCAAGCGCTTCCCTGACGACCGCTTCAGCGCCGTCTTCTTCCAACCCTTCTATGCCGGCCAGACCTTCGGGATCGGGCAGTTGAATCCGCTGACGGCCCTTCAGGTGACGGATATGGTGCATGAGGTCACCGGGTTGGAGAAGCTCGATTACGGCGATGCGCAGCAGGTCTACCGCACCATCATGAATCCGGACATCACGCTCTACTACGTCGCCGCGACGCTCAAGAAAGCGATCGATGCCTATGCCGGTATCGCGGGGTTTGACATCAGCAGCAATCCGGGGCTGACGGCGACGCTCTACAATGTCGGCAATCCGGAAACACGCGCTGCCCGGCTTGCCACGGAGAACCGGCTGCGCCGCAAGCAGGGCCGTGCACCGAAACTGCCCAAGGTGAACTATTACGGCTGGCTGGTGAACGACAAGCAGGAAGAACTCGAGGCGCTTCTGGCCGATTCCTGATCGTGGCGGCCTTTCGGCTTCACGGTCCTTCTCGGCGCCTATCGTTCAGGATCGCGGACAGCGTCTCGTAGAGCCGCGCAAGTTCCTTCTCGTCGAGATCGGCGATGTTTCGGGCAAGCAGATTGGCGATCGCCGTGGCCCTCTCCGGCAGGCCCGCGGTGTCGACGACAACGCGCGGATGGGACAGCTCCGCGAGACGTTGCAGATCGTCCGCCTCGTCCCAGATGACGTTGAAATAACCGATTATCTTCTGGACCATGGCCCAGTTGGGCGGGCTTCGCCGGCCGTGTTCCAGCGCGGAGAGATAGGCCGGAGTGACGCCGAGCGCGGCGGCCATGTCCTTCTGGCTGACGCCCCGTGCCTGTCGCAATTCGCGTACGCGCCTGGCAAAGGGCGTCATCGCCGCCCTCCCGCACGCCGCAGCCGGATATACAGCGCTCCGGAGCCGCCATGGCTTCGTGCCGCCTCCTCGTAGCCACCGACGATGGCGCGGAAAGGCGGCGTCGAGAGCCACTCGGGCACCGCCCGACGCAGAACCCCCCTGCCGCCAGTCGAAGTGCCCTTGCCGGTGATGACCAGCACGTAGCGCCGCTCGGCCTCATAGGCGCGGCGCAGGAAGGAGAGCAGGAGCATGTGCGCCTCTTCCTGCGTGAGGCCGTGCAGGTCGACTCGCCCGGCGATCTCCAGACGGCCGCGGGCGAGCTTTTCACGCGTTGGGGCATCGAGCTTGCGCGGGCGCGGCTTTTCCGGCGGGGCGGGGCGCGTTTGCGTGTCGAACAGCGACCCTGCCGGTGTGTCGTCCTGCTTCCGCGTCGCGGCGGGCGGAGACGGTACTTCCTCCTCCGCCGGGAGGGTCTTTCCCGGCAGCGGCGTCGCCGTGCGCGCCACGCGGCTCCAAAGCACGCGATCCTCCGCCGAC